>JBEGVQ010000192.1:0-22076 GCA_041178345.1 Acidobacteriota bacterium
GCGCAGCGCCCGGAAGGCCGCCCGCATTTCCGCGTACGTGAAATTGGCGTTGCGCCCACTCGGGTTGGGCAGCACGAACACCACGGTGCCACCAATGCGTTCGGGCTGTGGTCCGAGCGTCACCTTGTCTTTGCGCTCCGGAAACATTGCCCTGAACACCGTCACCCCGACCATCGCAATGATGGGCGGCTGGTAGCGCAGCACCTTGCGCCGCAGCCGCAGCCGTCCCGCCACGTATTCCGCCGGCGCCAGCGTGCTGATGCTCGGCGTCGCCCGCGGCACGATGTTGGTGATGCCATAGCCGAACTCCGGCAACCGGTCATCGTCTTCAAAGGTGATGCGCTCGGGCACCAGCCTCGACTCGAACAACAGCTTCCAGAAACGATTCGAGGGCCCGGCGAAGTGATGGCCGCTGAGCGCCGAGCGCACGCCCGGATTGATCCCGACAAACAGCACCCGCACGCCGGGCTTGATGCGATCGCGGAGCGGCGGGTATTCGGAGAAGTGCTTCTGCGGGCCGGTCACTTCGTCGGGAACAGGCGCTTCTCGGCGGCGACCATTTCTTCGTTGGCCTTCTGGAACCGCGTGCGGTTGGCCGGCGTGTCGGTCATGCGGCCCAGGTTCATGGCCTGCACGATCTTGAAGGCCTCGAAGTACTGCGCGTCCTGCAGCAGCCGCGCCTGCTTGCGGCCGAACTCGAACATGAACCGGCCCTTCAAGGTGGCCGCCATCGACGGCCACTTCGCCGCCGGTGTCTTGAAGCCGACGGCGTTGGCGAACTCGGGATAGAACGCCTGCGGCGACGGCACCATCGTCCAGCGCTCGAGCCGGTCGATGACGGCCGCGAACTGTTTCGGCTGCAGCATGATTGCCGAGTTCACGTTGTGGCCAATCGTCTTGCGCAGGAAGCTGAGGTAGCGCGCGGTGTCGCCGGTCTCGGGGGTCCCGGGAATGTCGTAGCGCGAAAAGTCGAACGACGCGCGCAACTGCGCCGCATAAAACAGGAACGCCGCATCCTCGAGCCGGTTCAGCGAGAACGCCGTCTGCGCCGCGAAGAACAGGAGCATCGGGCTCACCAGCGACGTGTCGGCGGTGATGGCATTGACGACCGTCGTCAGATGCTCGCGGGTGCCGGTAAAGGCATCGCCCGCCGGGCTGTCGTTGGTCCACACCAGCGCCTTCAGCCAGTCCACCGTCACCCGGGTCTGCGCCGATGCCGGCGCAGCCGCCACCAGGGCCGCCACGAGCAGGCCGACTATCCCGAACCGTCGCATCATGGGTTCCATTTTACGTTGGATACGGATCTGGCGCTCACCCAGACCGCTATCAGTCCATGGGAAAATGCCATATGAATATGGCATTAGAATATGGCATGAAGAAGACCCTGCACATCGACTCGGAGCTCCTGCGCGACGCCCGATCCGCGAGCGGCGCCAGGAGCGACACCGACGCGGTTCGCCTTGGACTTGAGGCGCTGGTTCGCCAGGGAGCCTATGACCGGCTGCGGGCGTTACGCGGCAAGGAACCGCGCGCGGCGGATGTCCGGCGCCGCCGCGAAGAGGCCGGGGCCGCCAAGCACTCGGTGGTGTGATGGTCCTGGTCGACACGTCGATCTGGATCCGCTTCCTCGCAAATCGAGCGCCGTACGCGAGCGGGCTTGAGGGGTTGCTGGCGGCGGGTGAAGTCTGCGGCCACGCTTTCGTCCTGGGCGAGTTGTTGATTGGCGACAAGGGAGGGCGCAATCAGCTGCTCGCTGACTACGCCCTCATGCACCAAGCACCGGTAGTGCCTCACCAGGAGGTCGTGGCGTTCGTGCGCCATCGCCGTCTTCAGGCCCGCGGCATTGGCTGGATCGACGCGCACTTGCTCGCAGCCGTGTTGGTCGGCCGGGCCACCTTGTGGACGGCCGATTCCCGGCTGGCTGCGGTGGCCAGCGAGCTCGGAGTTGGCTACGGGAGTTAGGCGCCGTCATCGACTTCCTCCTGGTGCCGCTCGTGAGCTGGCTCTCGGCGAACCCGAATCCGCGCAGTATTGAAACTCAGACGCCTGCTCTAAACGGCGCCCTTCGCAACCTCAACCCCGTTGCATCAAACACCGCATTCGCCACCGCCGCCAGCATCGGCTTCACCACCGTCTCGCCCGCCCCGTAATGCGGCAAGTCAGGGCGATTCGGGTTCGGATCGCCGTTCACGATCACCACGTCAATCCGCGCTGGCGTGTCCTCGTGCCGCAGCGTCGGGCTGGTGTTCCAGTCCACGCTGGTCACCTTCTCGGCGTCGAACGTCACCTCTTCGTGCAGCGCGCGGCTCAGGCCGTAGAGCGTGCCGGCTTCGAGCACGCGAATCAGTCCCTCAGGGTTGATCACCAGGCCGCAGTCGTGGGCCACGACAATGCGCTTCACCCAGAGGCGGCCGGTCTTCGTGTTGACCTCCACCTCGCAGATGGTGGCGACGACGGTTTGGCTGCGGTAGGCGTAGGCGATGCCGCGGCCGGTGAGGACTTCAGCCGGGTCTGAAGACCCGGCTCTCCTGGCGACGGGTGAGGGGCGAGGGTCCCAGCCGAATTTCTCGGCCGCGGCCTTGATGCAGGCGATGGAGCGGGCGCGCTTGAAGCCGCTGTCGTCCTGCGTGCTTGCCTGCAGCATCCGCAGCCGGAACTCGACTGGATCGGCCTTGGCCGTGTGCGCCAGCTCGTCGATGAACGACTCGAGCGCGAACTGGACTTGTGGACCATCGGGGTCGCGCAGGTTGCCCAGGCGAAGAGGCGTCTCGAACGGCTGGGGCAACGGCACCACGCGCGTGGTGTTCTTGCGGTTGGGGATGGCGTACATGTCCGACGGCAGCGACGCGCGACCTGGGGACGGTGGGGACTTGCGGGTGCCCATCAGCTGCGAGATCAGCACCGTCTCGTGCTCGTTGTAGCCGACGTGATTATGGTCCGCCGCGCACGCGTCGTAATGGAGCGCGACGACGTTACCGGCGGCGTCGAGACCGCCGCGCATCTTGAAGGCATAGGCCGGCCCCTTGGTGTCCCACGCCGTCTCTTCCTGCCGGCTCCACTGCACCCTCACCGGCCGCCCAATCTCATTCGCAAGATACGCCGCCTCAAACCCCGCATCGTCCGCCGCCGTGCGGCCGTAGCCCTGCGAGCCCTCCATCCAGATCACGCGGATGCGCTCGCGCGGCATCTTCAGGAACTGCGCCACGCCGTTGCGCATGCCATACGACTTCATGTCGTTGGTGTAGATGGTCATTTGCCCGTTCGACGGATCCGCCATGGCATGCGCGGGGCCGAATGAGGTGTGACCCTGGAAGGGCACGTCGTACTCGGCTTCGACGATGGTCGCCGCACCCGCGAGGGCGGCATCGACGTTACCGATCTCGGTGGGCTTGCCGGTGGATGACGGCGTCGCCGCCCGCATGTACTCGAACAGCTTGTCGGAAGCAGGGAAGGGCGCGGTCGCCGGCTTCGTCCACTCCACCTTGAGCTGCCGCGCCGCGCGAATGGCGTTCTCCTCGCGCTCGCACACCACCGCGACGTAGTTGCCCTTGCTCACCACCTTGACGAAGCCGGGAATGCCCTTCACGGACGATTCGTCGATGCTGACGAGCGTGGCGCCCACGAACGGCGGCCGCACGTGGCGCGCGTGCACCATGCCCGGCGCCTTCATGTCCACCGCCCACTTGAGCGAGCCATCCACCTTGGGTGGCACGTCGTAGCGCGGATGCGACTGGCCGACGTTCTTCATCTCCTGCACCGGCTTCAACTTCGCCAGGCCGGTGGTGGTGTCGGTGTTCTTGCCGGTCAGCGTGACGTTGAACCGCTTGCCGCCAACCAGGTCGCCGTAGGTCAGGGAGCCGACACCGGTGGTGTTGTCTTCGGTCACCGAGATCACGCCGTCGCTGACGGCAAGGCGAGAAACAGGGACGCCGAGCTCTTTCGACGCCATCTCCAGCAGCACCCGGCGCGCTTCGGCCGCGACCCGGCGCATGGGATAGCCGTCGGTCTGCAGCGCATCCGAGCCACCCGAGCCACCCTGATCGACGGTGTTGTGCGTGCTGCCCATCACGCAACTGGTGTTCTCGTAGGCAATGTCGAGCTCGTCGGCCATGATCTGCCGGAACGCCGTGCCGGTGCCCTGGCCCAGGTCGGTCTTGCCGACAAAGAAGGTAGCGGTGTTGTCGGCGCGGATGACGATCCACGAATCGAGTTGCAGGAAATCGGGGTCGGGGTACGGGCCCGTAACGAGCTGCCAAGCGGCCGGGGCGAAAGCCCCGGCCCTCCCAACGAGGGGCGTGGCAGCAATTCCAACGACCAACATCCCGGCCTGTTTGACGAAGTCGCGTCGGGAATTCACAGCGCCTCCCTCATCGTTGTCGCGGCGCGTTTGATGGCGGCGTTGATCCGGTAATACGTCATGCAACGACACAGCGTGCCGTTCATGCCCTCGCGAATCTGCGCGTCCGTTGGATTCGGCGTCTTGTCGAGCAGCGCCTTGGCGGTGAGGATCTGCCCGTTCTGGCAGAACCCGCACTGCGGCACCTGCTCGTCAATCCACGCCTGCTGCAGCGGATGGAGCTTGCCGCCCTGCGCCAGGCCCTCGAGCGTGGTGATCTCCTGTCCGGCCACCTGCGACACCGGGCGGATGCAACTGCGCACCGCCTCACCCTTGATCAGCACGGTGCACGCACCGCACTGGCCGAGGCCACAGCCGAACTTGGGGCCGGACAGGTCGAGGTCGTTTCTGAGGACATACAGCAGCGGGGTGGAGGGCTCGACGTCAACCGTGTGCGCCTTGCCGTTCACCCTCAGGTTAATCGTGGCCATGCGCGCCATCTTACCCAGAAACTGCGGCATACTTTCACCGTAGACCCCTTCACATTTTTTCGAGGAGCTTCAATGACCCGCTCGACCTCCGTTCGACTGATGCCTGCCCTGCTGTTAGTGGGCGTGATTGGCTTGACCGCGTTCCCCCAGGCCCAGGCCCCGGCGCCCCCCGCTGCGGCGACGCAGAAGCCGGCCCCCGTGCCGCAGGCGCTGACCTACGAGATGGCCGTGACGGTGATCGACGCCGCCGAAGCCGAAGCCCGCAAGAACAACTGGAACGTGACCATTGTCGTCACCGACGCCGCCGGCACGCCGGTCGTGCTGCGCCGGATCACCGGCGCCAGCGCGCGCTCGTACGACATCGCCATGCGCAAGGCCGCCACCGTGGTGGCCGCGAAGATGACGACTGCGGAGTACGGGGCCAAGATGAAAGAGAAAGCGGTGACCGAAGTGCCCAACGGCATCACCTTCGCTGGCGGCGTGCCGATCATGCGCGGCGAGGAGTTCATTGGTGCGGTGGGCACGAGCGGCGTGACGGCCGCGCAGGACGAGATCATCTCGAAGGCCGGCGCCGGCGTCATCAAGTAACGAACGAACAGGAGGTCAGGAGAATCTCTTCTCCTGACCTCTTGACCAGCGCGGCGGACGATCATGGGTAATCCGGCTGGAGCCGGATGCTACTTCTGCCCCAGTTCGACGATGGTGATGGCGTTCCAGTCGTTCATGGGAATGACCAGGCGATTGCGCTTCGAGTCGTAAGTCATCGAGGCCGCGGTGGGAATGCCATCGGCAATCTTCTCGGCCTTCTGGCCCGGGCGAATGCGCGCGATGGTGCCCTGGCGCACACTGCTCACGTACTTCGTGCCGTCGGGCAGTACCGCAATGCCGTCGTTGCCGGCATCCGTTGATTCCTCGCTGGTCAGCAGCTTGCCATCGGTCGAAAACGTCTGCACGGCGTTGCTGCCGATGTTTACCACCACCAGGTTGCCTTTGGGGTCGAACGCGATGCCGTTCGGCAGGCTGAGCGGCGCTCCGCTCACCAGGACCGTGGCCTCGCCCTTGGCCGTGATCTTGTAGACCCGCCACGACGCCGGATCCATGGTCCCCGTCTGGGTGGCGTAAATGGTGCCGTCGGCCGCGACCTCGATGTCGTTGAAGCGCGTGGCGCCGGCGACCGGAATGGCGCCCTGCGGCGCACCGGTCGTCATGTCGAACCAGCGCACCGTGTCGATGTCGGCGACGTAGAGGAAGCCGTTGGCGATGTCGCTGCCGAGCGGGTGGTTCAGGGTCAGGCCGTTGCGGTTCACGCCAATCCACTTCAGCGTGTGCGCGCTGCCGTCGGGATTGACCAGCGAGACGTAGCCGTCGTTGGGCACGAGCTCCTGCGCCATGCCGGCGTTGACGGCGACATAGAGATCCCGCTCGGCGTCGTAGGCCACGCTCTCGGCAAAACGGAAGCCGCCGTAGGTCTTGACGTTCGGTTGCTGCTTGAGCGGCGTGCCGGCCACAAACGGCATCGCGGCCGGGTTGGGCACGGCCGGCTGTTGGGCCAGGGCGGGCGAAATGCCGACGACGGTGGCGAACAACAACAACAATACGAACACTGACGTAGCGTCCGGCTTTAGCCGGAACAGGGCGTTTGTAGACATGTTGTCTGAATCTTACAACGCGCCGTCGTACAATCCCGTGATGGCCGGCCGCGAGTGTTATCACTGCAAGGAGTGGATCGACGAAGGCGTGGTCCACGATTGCTGGACGACGACCGAGGCGGCGCTAACGGCTGACTTGTCGGAAGACCTGCGCGAAGCGTGGGAGCGCCTGCGCGAGACCCTGGCCGAGCTGGGTGACCAGCGCATTTATACGTCGGGCAGCTGCATCATGTTCGCGCGCGAGACGGTCTACTGCTTCGTGCGCCCCCGGCGCAGCTTCCTCGAAGTGTCGGTGTTCCTCGAACGTGCGCTGAAGTCGCCGCACGTGAAGCGGGTCGAAGCGCGCTCGAAGACCAAGTTCGCCAACATCCTGAAGATCGCGCATCGCGATGCCGTGGAACCGCCCCTGACCGACTGGTTGCGCGACGCCTACGACCTGGAGGGCGCGACGGCCGTCAAGCAGAAGAAAGCCAAGAAAGCGAAACGCCCCAAGGTGTCGCCGAAGTTCCTGAGCGGCTAGCCGCGGTTCAAGCCGGTGGCGCGAGCAGCGCGCGCACCGCGTCGATCTCGGCCTGGTTAATGGTGTGACCCATGCCGGGATAGATGCGCTCATCGACGGCCGCACCCATGCGCCGGAACAGCTCCGCCGATTCGCGGACCCGTTCCACGGGAATGTGCGGATCGGTATCACTGCACCCGAGGAACGCTGGCGTGCCGTCGAACGAGCCGGCGTAGTCGCGCGGCGTGCCCGGCGGACCGATCATCCCGCCGCTGAAGGCGGCAATCGCCGCGTAGCGCCTGGCATGCCGTGCCGCGAACTCGAGCGTCAGGCAGGCGCCCTGCGAAAAGCCCATCAACGCCACGCGCTCGGCCGGCAGGCCCTGCTGCGCGAAGTGCTGCACGAGTCCTTCGATCACGAGCAGGGCAGAGCCAAGGCCCGGCTCGTTGCGCTCCAGGTTCGTGAGGAATGAGTACGGATACCAGGTGTGGCCCGCGGCCTCGGGGGCGAGGTAGGCCACGTCGGGCAGCGCGAACTCGTGCGCGAGGCCCAGGATGTCCCCGGCCGAGGCGCCCCGGCCGTGAATGACAATGGCGCCCAGCCGCGCCTGCGCGGGCGGCGGGCCCAGGGTCAGGACCGGCTGGTGTTGGTGCGGATGGCTGCTCAATCAAGGGCCTTCAGGTTGGCGACAATCTGTCGCCGTTGCGGTTCGAGGAACGGCGGCAGCACGACTTTCTCGCCGAGCGTGGCGTGATCTTCGTCCACCCCGAAGCCGGGGCCGTCGGTGGCAATCTCGAACAGCACGCCGTTCGGCTCGCGCACATACAAGCTGCGGAACCAGAAGCGATCGACCTTGCCGCTGTTCGGGATGCGAAATTCGTTCAGCCGCTCGGCCCACGCGTCGTAGTTGGCGTCGATGGTGCGGAATGCGACGTGGTGCACGCCGCCGGCGCCTTGCTGCGCCGCCGGCAGGTCGGGCTGCACCGCGACGTGCAGTTCCGCCTGCGGTCCGCCCGCGCCCATTTCGAACACGTGCACGGGCGCTGCGGGATGGTCGGGATGCGGATACTCGCGGACGGGGCGCATGTTCATCACCCTGGTCAACAGGCCGTCGGTCGGGTACAGCGTCGGCACGCTCATCACGATCGGCCCGAGCCCGCGAATCTGCCGCTCGGCCGGCACGGGACTGCGCTCCCACACGACCGGCGGATCCCCCGCCCCGCCATCGTCCACCAGGGCCAGCCGCTGGCCTTCCGGATCCTCGAAGGCCAGGGTGAGCCGCCCGTCTCGCTCGGCGATGGGCCGCTGCTTTACGCCAAGCTGCATGAACCGTTCAGCCCACCACGTGAGCGTGTCGCCGCCGCTCACCCGCAGGCAGGTGAGGGTGATGCTGCGCGCGCCCCGCCGCTCGGGCGCCGCCGGCCAGTCGAAGAAGGTGATGTCGGTGCCCGGACTGCCCTGTCCGTCGGCGTAGAAGAGGTGATACGCGCTCACGTCGTCCTGGTTCACCGATCGCTTGACCAGCCGCATGCCCAGGGTCTGGGTATAAAAGTGCCGATTCTCGCGGATGGCGGCGGAAATCGCGGTGAGGTGGTGAATGCCTGAGAGGTCCATGCGATCGTCCGAACATTGTCGCATGAGCGGTTGTGCCGGGTTGCTGTCTTACCGCACCAAACGCCCATGCTCGGCCTCAACGCTGGCGCGAGCGCCTTGCCTGGACTTGGTCCACGGTGACCGTGGTGTTGGTAAACACGACGGTGGCGAAGCGCGACCCCCGGGAACCCACGGCCGGACCTCCTGGAAGCGGGCGACGTGAAAGTAGCGCACAATGTCGATGCGAAAGAGACCGCACGGGACGCGAATGTCGGCGATTGGACAGGCCCTCCCCGGGCTTCGCTGTTCCGGTGAACTCAAGGCAAGGCATGAAGGGCAGCGAACGAACGATACCGGCCTCGGTGCCGGCACGGCCAGCGGGCCTGGCGCGGCTCGGCGCTCTGGCTGAGGTGGTCGGGCAATATTCGACGGCGCGGAACTACGCCGACGGCCTGACGACGAGCCGGCTCTCCCCGTATCTCCGGCGGCGGCTGGTGCTGGAGGAGGAAGTGCTTGGGTTCGCTCGGACGGTCGGCCCGTTCGAGCAGGTTGAGAAGTTCATGCAGGAGGTCGTCTGGCGGACTTACTGGAAGGGGTGGCTCGAAGGCCGTCCCGGCGTCTGGCACGCGTACCTCGCACGGCTTCGCTCACTTGACGACACGCTCCCGCAGGCTGACCGCGAGCGCCTCACCCGCGCGATCGCCGGCACGACCGACTTGCCGTACTTCAATGCGTGGCGCGAGGAACTCACGTCCACGGGTTACCTCCACAATCACGAGCGAATGTGGTTCGCGAGTGTGTGGGTCTTCACGCTGAAGCTCCCGTGGGAGCTCGGCGCCCGCTTCTTTCTCGATCATCTTCTCGACGGCGACCCGGCATCGAACACCCTGTCGTGGCGATGGGTGGCCGGTCTCCAGACGCCGGGCAAGCACTACCTGGCCCGCGCCGACAACATCGCCAGGTACACGAACGGCCGGTGGTTGCCGAAGCCGGGTGAGCTCGACGAGTCGGCCCGGCCGCTGCCGGACGATGGTCTCGCCCGAACCTCGGCGGTGATGCCCGCTCTCGGACCCGATGCCGGTGAAGTACGGCCGCAGGCGGTGATCCTGCACGACGAGGACTGCGGGCCTGTGGCCGACGGCTGGGCCCGCGTGCCCGCGGTTCGGTACGTGGTCGCGAAGCGGCTGCACCAATCCCCCAGCGAGTTGGTCGCGACGTGGGTGGCCGGCGCGTGTGCCGATGCCGACAGCCGCGTTCAAGCCGTGACACCCGCCCACAAACCTGACGAAGTCATTGAGTGGTGCCGGGCGAGCGGGGTGGTCGAGGTCTGGGCGTACCGGCCGCTCACCGGCTTTGTCGCCACGGCGCTGGCTGCGCTCGCCGGTGAACTGGCGAAGGCCGGGGTGACGCTTCGCTACGCCGACCGCGCCCACGATCTTGTTTTCCTGCCGCTGGCCACGAGGGGGTTCTTCCCTTTTTGGGAGGCGGCAAGAGTCCCCCTCAAGGCCGTTCACCGATCACCGTAGCCGCGCTTTCCCTTTCGTCATCCGGCAGCGGTCGCTGCAGTATTTCACCTCGTCCCACACCCGCTCCCATTTCTTCCGCCATGTGAACGGGCGGCCGCAGGCGGCGCAGCGCTTCTCAGGCAGGTGCGGCTTCTTGACGCCCTTCATTAGGCACGCAGGCTATCGCATCGCTACCGGCTTGCCAAAGAATCGAGCGCCGGGGAGGCTGCGAGCGGTGGCCGTTGGCGCCGGCGACTGCCTGGCCGCACCTAGCACGCCCGGCGTCCAGCGTCGCCGTCGTCGCGGCGCAGCCGGGCCTCGAGCCAGAACGTGCCGCCGGGCACAAACGACAGCACGCCGGCCATCCATCCAAGCCGGGTCCCGAGCTGGCTCCACGCGAGCGCGAGGGTCGCGACATAGGCCATGAAGAGCACCCCGTGGGCCATGCCGACCACCCTGACCGCCATGTCCATGCCGAGCCCGTATTTCAGCGGCATGGCCATGAACAGCAGCACCAGGTAGGAGATGCCCTCCCAGAAGGCCACGATGCGGAAGCGGCCGACGGGCGTGTCAGGAGAAACGGGGACGCCAAGACTCACGTTCGCAGGCGATCGTGCCACGCCGGCTCCCGGGTTGTCCATTAGACGACCGCGCGCTTCGCCGGCTCCTCCCGGTGGTGCAATGCGTAGTAGGTCGCGGGCACGACCAGCATGATGCCGTTGCGTGCGGCAATGCCCAGGAGCGCGATCAGCCCGATGATCGACGCGACCGAGAGGACGCCGCCCGAGGCAAAGACACCCGCGACCCCGCCGATCAGCGCCAGCGGCAGGTTGACCATGATCAGGCCGGCCAGGGGCGCCGATCGAAAGGCCGTCGCGAGCATGAAGAACATCGCGACGACGACGCCGGCGCTGAGCCACAGCAGCAGCGACGACGCCTGTTCGCTGCTCTCGAACTGTCCGCTGAACTCGAGGCGTCGGTCTCGAGCGCCTCGGCCGCCGCGCCGGTAGGCGCCCGGCCTTTCACCCGGCCACCGCCGGTGGCGCGCCGCCCGATTGCAGGCGTTCAAGGCCGTCCCTCGTGCCGGCCAGCACCACCCGGTCATGAGCCGACAGCGGCCGATGTGGATCGGGCGCGTCGAGTCCCTCATGCCCCTTCCCGACGGCGAGCACCGTGACCCCATACTGCGCCCGCAGGTCGAGGGCGGCGATCGTGTGTCCAATCCATGCCGGGAGCGAGCTGACCGGCACTTCCGCGACTGAGAAGTCCTCGTGGTCCTCCCGCTGGTCCGGATAGTCAATTCGCGCGAGGTACTCAATGGCCTTGTCGAGTGCGTCCGGCTGGCCGGACAGGATCACGCGGTCGCCGGGGAACAACTGAAACTCCGGTCCGGGACTGAGGAAGCTGCGCCCGCCGCGGCTGATGGCCAGCACGGTCGCGCCGAATTCCTCGCGGAGCGGAACATCGGCGATGCGATGCCCGGCCCATTGCGAGATCGATCCCAGCCTGATTTCGCGGACGCCCGGCGCCGCGCTGGCAATCGCGCTCAACCGGTCCGCGGCCGCCGTGACCGCGTCGGCGGCTTGTTCGGCGGCATCCGCGTACGGGCGCAGCAGGACGTCGGCGCCCTCGACACGCAGCGAGTCGCCCTCGTCCGCGGTGCGGCAGGCGACCGCCACCTTGCCACGAAACTCCCGATCCCGAAGATGGCGCAGCAACACCCGGCTCGTGTCGATGTCCGGCGCGGTGCTGATCACCCAGCTGACGCCGCCAAGCGGCAGGTGATCGAAGAGCTCAGGGTCGCTCGCATCGCCGTACACCACCGGGATCCCCTCTGACCGCCACCGCGCCAGTGCCTGCGGATCGAAATCAACGCCGGTGACCCGGCGGTGTCGCAGCAACAGGTGCCGCACGATGCCGCTGCCGTATCGGCCGAGGCCCAGAACGATCACGTCCGCCCTTGGCGGGGACGCCGTCGCTGCCGCCGTCTCCCGGTACGGCGCGCGCCGCTCGAAGACGCCGAGCCAGGGTGCCAGCCACTCATAGAGGCGCGCGGAGTGAATGATCATGTACGTCGAGAGCCCAATCGTGATCAACCCGACGGTCGTGATCAGGCCCATCGTTTCCGGCCGCACATGACCAACGCTGACGCCGAGAGCACCGAGGATGAGTGAGAACTCGCTGATCTGGGCCACCGTGAGCCCGGCCAGGAAACTGGTGCGCTTGCGGTAGCCCATGAGTCCCATGATCGCGAGCACGATCAGGGGATTACCGATCAGGACAAACACCGAAAAGACCATGGCCTCGCCCAACGTGGCCCCGAGCAGGGACAAGTCAAGCCGGGCGCCCAGATCGATGAAGAAGAACAGCAGGAGGAAGTCGCGCACCGTGACCAGCCGGCTCCCGATCGCCTCGCGATACGGTGTTGACGCCAGTGAGGCGCCGGCCACGAAGGCGCCGACTTCCTTGCTCAACCCCAGCGCCTCGCCAACCGCGGCGAGCACGACTGCCCAGGCGATGCCTGACAGCACCAGCAGTTCAGGCAGGCGGGCCAGCAAGGCCGTGACCGCGGGAAGGACCCACACGGCCATCACCGCAATCACCGCCAGGAAGCCGGTGCCCTTGACCAGCACCAGCGCGGCGTGGACGGCCAGGCTCTGATCGCCGGTCCCGGCGGTCCCGATCGCGGTGATCCCGATCATGGCGAGAATGACCGCGATGTCCTGGACGATCAGGAAGCCGACGGCGATGCGTCCGTGAAGCGCATCAATCTCCCGCTTGTCCGACAGGAGCTTGACGATGATGATCGTGCTCGAGAACGTCAGCGCGACGGCGACGTAGGTGGCGGTGAGCGGGTCCATGCCGAGGGCCACCGCGATCAGAAACCCGATGACCGAGGTGAAGAGGATCTGGCCGATACCCGTGGCCAGCGACACCGGACCGAGCGTTCGGATGGTTTGAAAGTCGAGCTTGAGGCCGACCACAAACAGGAGCAGGGAAATGCCGATGCTGGCGAGAAGCGCGATTTCCTCGTGCTGTGTCACCACGCCCAATCCCGCCGGTCCGACGAGAATGCCCACGGCGATGAACGACACGATCAGGGGCTGCCGGAGCCAGGTGCCGACGGCGCCGACCAGCGCGGCGGCCAGGAGGATCAGGGCGATTTCGGCGAAGGCGTTTCCAGGCAGCATGCAGCCCCTATTGGTTCCTGGATTCTTCCACAGGGACAAGAGAAATCCCCCGTTGGTCTCGCCGGCAAGCGCAGATCTCCAACCTTTTCGGGTGCGACGAATGGCGCAACACTTGCTTCCCTCTCGAAGATCAACTCCTGAAAGGATGGCCCCAGTGCAACCCCAGGACGACCCGTGCGATCGCGTGATCTACATCGAGCAGGGGCGGGTGTGGTTGGCCGCGACCGCGCGCCGCGGCAAGGAGGTGATCTGCGACCTCCCGGGGCCCGGCGCGTTCTTCGGCGAGGATGCGCTCTTCGGCCGCGGCGAGCGGCGGCTGAGCGCGACCGCCGCGGTCTCAACGCAGGTGCTCGTTGTTGGGAGGGCGCACATGATTCGGCTGCTCCGCACGCAGCCGGAATTGGTGACCTGGTTCGTCGCGCACCTTCTCGCGCGCCACGCCCGTCTCGAGGCCAATCTGACAGAACAGCTGTTGTATTCCAGCGAACTGCGCCTGGCGCACACACTGCTCTCACTGGCCGACTGCGCTGAGGAGAGTTCGGCACTGCTGCCCGCTGCCCCACCTTTCGCAACAGATCATCGCGGAAATGGTGGGAACCACACGCCCGCGCTGCAGGAGAGGTCCGTCGTAGATTGCCGGGACACGCCTGGTACTCAGCTTGGTGGACATTCGCACCGCCCTCCGCGGAGGTCATCTGCTGTCCACTAAACCCAGGGAACTCCACCCGGGGAATTACCCTGGATGATTACTGCGGGGGCAGCGGCGGCCCCGCATAGAGTCGTTGCTGGAGGTTGAGTTCGCGGACTCGCTGCGACAGCGCAACTTGACGATCGGCGAGGGCGGTCCCCGCCGCGCACGCGGCGATCGGCAGGTCGCGGAGGGTTGCCCGGTCGAAGCAGTGCGTACCGCTTGCCTTGCCGCGCAGGACAAATAAATGCTCGGCATCGACCCAGCTGCCGTCGCGCCGCACCACCGGCTCGGAGCCCGGGGCGCCCAGCACGTTGCGCCCGGCGTAGGGGAACGGCGCTGCGTCCACACCGAGCAGGCCCAGCATGGTCGGTGCGAAATCAACTTGGCCGACTGGGAAATCGAACCGCGCGGGCCCGCCGCCTGGCAGGCGGACCACGAGCGGCACACGCTCGGCCAGTGTCCAGTTCTGCAGGTTGTTGCCAAAGCCGAGGGTGTGAGCCAGTTCAGCACTCCACGGGAGCCCAGCCGCGTGGTCGCCGGTCACGACCACGACGCTCCGGTCCAGAAGGCCGTCGCGCTCGAGCGCCTCGAGAAACGCCCCGAGCGCCTCGTCAAAATAGTGCATGCCGTGAAGATAGTTGCCGAACGGTCTGTTCCGCCACGGCCCGACATCCAACCGCTGAAGCCGGGCGGGGAACGCGTCAAACGGATGATGCAGGGACAGCGTGACCAGCCAAGCCACGAACGGCTCGTCCTGGGCCTCGAGCCTGGGCGCCATTTGCAGCAGGAATTCGCGGTCGTTGAGGCCCCAGCCAACGGTGTCGCCCGGCGCAAAGTCGTCATCGAACAGGCGGGTGGCAAAACCCATGCGGGGATACATCAACCAGCGATTCCAGAATGAGGGCATGAACGGCACGGCCGACAGCGAACGGTAGCCGCGCAACGCCAGCGCCGAGGGCAGCCCGACCAGGTGGTTCCCGGCGCGGACAAACGCGGCGGAGCCGTTCGGTTCCGGGAGCAATGAGGTCAGGGTCAGCCACTCGGCGTCCGACGTGCGTCCTTCGTCGGTCTGGTCGAAGACCTGCGAAAACGACAGGCTCTCGCGCTGGAGGCGGTTTAGATTCGGCATCACCTCTCGGCCGTTGATCCGCAGGCCAACGATCGGTGCCTGCAGTGACTCGACCTGAATGACGATCAGGTTCATGCCCTTGGCCACGCCGAACCACGGGCCGATGCCGGCGCGCTGTGGTTGCCGCTGCTTGAGCCAGGTCTCGCTCTCTGCGATGACTTCGTCGGATACCATCTCCTCGTCCACGCGGTGGCGCAACCACAGCCAACCGTCAACGACATGGAATGCGAGCGGACCGGTTTGCGCCATCAGCGCCAGATTTGAAAAACGCTGCGACACGAGGGCCGGCTCGGCCCGCACGGCCGCCGTAGCGTGCCATGCGGCCACCATCACGGCCGCGACGCCGGTCGCTATCAGCGTCAGGCGCTCGGCTCGGCCGGACCGCCCGGCCTCCGGCAGGCGCGCGAGGGCCACCATCAACGGCATCGCCAGGATCACATCGGCGACCAGCCAGAAGTCGCCGGGCGTCACAAGACTCCGCACCCCTTGGGTGATGCTGGGCAGTTGGCTGACCGAAGACAACGCCACTGCGGGAAACACGTCGCCGAACCAACGGAAGTAGATGAAATCGGTCAGCAGAACCACGCTGGCCAGCAGCACCAGGATCCATGCAGCCCAGGCGCGCCATCGCACCGACGGCATAGCCCTGAGCAGTAGGAGCGCGGCCAACGCGATCAACGCCATACCCCACACGGCGGAAGGCCGCGACTCGATGCTCAGGGCGCGGGCGAATGCCACCTGCTTGGCGAAGAGCGACACGCCGCACCAGGCAAGATCAAGGCGGCCCAGCCATGGCAGCACCGTGGCCCGCCGTGGCGCCAACCGCACCATGAGCAATGCCAGCACCACCGTCATCAGCGGCAACGTGTCGAGCACGTACTTGAGCACTCAGTCAGGTCCTCTGGGCGGCGGTCGGTCGGGTGATGTACTGGAACTGTCTTTGGGTCTTTTGAGGCCCCAAAAATCTCTTTAACCAGCCGCCAACTCCATGGTGAATCAATCGCACTACCCGACGCAAAACTCAGCGATTCTGGGGCAATTGCGTTCGCCCGTCACTGGACAAATCCCGACATCAGGCGTCAGGCATTGGCATTTCGCGCCGCTTCTCTGTTGAGCGGTCTCCACGACGGGATGACCTCGATCGGCGGCAGATCAGTGTTCGCCATTCAGATTGGCGAGGCCAGCTGACGAGCCTGAAGAACGGCCGGAGGCCGCGAGAGAAAGCCGAATCTTTAGAACAAGTTAGTTGGCTGGGAGGCAGGGATTCGAACCCCGATAAGCAGAGTCAGAGTCTGCTGTCCTACCGTTGAACGACCTCCCAGTAGGTTAGGAACCTCCGATTATAGGTGAGCCGTCCGACCTTGGGCAAGCTGCACGTGTTTTCCGGGCTGGCAGCGATCGCGCGTGACCGGCCGCCGGGGTGCCTGACCTTACAATTAGCCGACATCCAAAGTTTCAATCAGCCGACGCCTGAAGCTGCAATCAGCCGACCTAAATGACGACTTTCTCGCCCGGATCGAAGCAGCGGCTTACCGACCGCGACCTCGGTCGCTTTCCCGGCGAGACGCTGTTCGACGGCATTGCCCGCGCGGTGTGTCACGCCGGCTGCCTTCCGCGCAAGGAACTCTACGAGGCCTGGGAGGTTGCCCGCCGCGCCCGCCGCTTGTTCCGCGGCGGCCGGGTAGTCGATCTTGGCGCCGGACACGGCCTGCTCGGACAGATTCTCTTGATTCTCGACGACACGTCTCCCAACGTGGTCGCCGCCGACACCCACTTGCCGCCCTCATGCGCCAGGCTGCACGAGGCGCTGGTCCAGTCATGGCCTCGACTGGCCGGACGCGTTGCGTTCGAGTTGCAGCCGCTTGATGCGATCGAGCTGCATCCAGACGACGTGGTGGTGTCGAGTCATGCGTGCGGCGCGCTGACCGATGTCGTGCTCGCGCGCGCGGTGGCCGCCCGGGCCCGCGTCGCGGTACTGCCGTGCTGCCACGACTTGGCGGCCAACGACACCGGCGTACTGTCGGGCTGGCTCGACGGACCGCTGGCCATCGACGTCATGCGCGCGGTCCGGCTGGAACAGCGCGGCTACAAAGTGTGGACGCACACAATTCCCGTCGATGTCACACCGAAGAACCGGTTGCTGCTCGCATTGCCGGTGGCACCCTAGGTCCGGTGGTCTCGGTCACCGAAGACGCCACGCTCGATGACGTGCCGACGACCTCGGGTTCACGCCGGTAGCGGCGGCTCCGTCCCGGGGTTGCCTCCCCAGTTGACCGCGATCGGCCTGACGGCATACTCTCCGGCGCGCCCATGATTTTCCAAAGCCGCTATCCCCCCGTCGACATTCCCCGCGTCACCCTTCACGACCTGGTGCTCGGCAAGGCCGCCACGCTGGGCGATGCGCCGGCCCTGATCGAGGGGGCGACCGGCCGCGTGCTGACCTGCGCGCAGTTGGTGGACCAGACCCGGCGTTTTGCCGCCGGCCTGTCGCGGGCCGGCATCCGCCAGCGCGACGTGGTCGCCATCTGGTCGCCCAACTCACCCGAATACGCGGTGGTGTTCCACGCCGTGTCGCGGCTCGGTGCGGTCCTGACCACGGTCAATCCGACGTATACCACTGAAGAGCTGGCCTACCAGCTGAGCGACGCGGCCGCGCGCCTGCTGGTCACGACTTCCGCGCTGCTGGACAAGGCCCGCGAGGCCATCGCCGCCACCGGCCGGCCAATCGACATCATCACGATCGATGAGGTAGCTGGCGTGCCTTCGCTGGCCTCGACCATGGTTGACGCTGATCCGCCGGCCGTCACGATCGATCCCGATCGCGACATTGTCGTGCTGCCCTATTCGTCGGGCACTACCGGATTGCCCAAGGGCGTGATGCTGACGCATCGCAACATCGTGGCCAACCTGCTGCAGATCGATGCCATGGAGGCGTTGGAGATCAAGGCCCTGCTCGGGGTGCTGCCGTTCTTTCACATCTACGGCATGGTGGTGATCATGAACCACGGGCTGCTGCGCGGCGCCGCGGTCGTGACGCTGCCCAGGTTCGACCTCGAAACGGTCCTGCGCATCCTGCAGGACTATCCGATCGCGATGGCGCACGTGGTGCCGCCGGTGGTGATTGCGTTTGCCAAGCATCCGCTGGTTGACAAGTTCAAGCTGTCGCATCTGCGCGGGCTGTTCTCGGGCGCCGCACCGCTTGGCAGCGAGATCACCAACACCGTCGAGGCGCGGCTGCAGATCAAAGTGCGGCAGGGCTACGGCATGACCGAGTTGAGCCCGGTGACCCACTACACGCCCGACGGCGGCGAGCGCGCCGGCAAGGTCGGCCTGCTCGTCCCCTCAACCGAGATGCGCATCGTCTCTCCGGAGACCGGCGAGGACCTTCTCGAGGGCGATGACGGCGAGGTGTGGATCCGCGGGCCGCAGGTGATGCAGGGCTACCTGAACAACCCCGAGGCCACCGCGTTCACCATCGATGCCGAGGGCTGGCTCCACACCGGCGACATCGGCCGCGTCGATGCCGAGGGCTACCTCGAGGTGGTGGACCGCTTGAAGGAACTAATCAAGGTCAAGGCGTTCCAGGTTGCGCCGGCCGAGCTCGAAGCGTTGCTGTTGAAGCATCCAAAGATTGCCGATGCGGCCGTGGTCGGCGTTCCCGATGACGAATGCGGCGAGGTGCCGAAGGCGATCGTGGTCGCGCGCGAGCCGCTGACCGGCGACGAGGTCAAGGCGTTCGTCGAACTGCACGTCGCCCACTACAAGCGCCTGCGCCACGTGGCGTTCGCCGACGCGATTCCGAAGTCGCCGTCTGGAAAAATCCTGCGGCGGTTGCTTCGGGCCTGAGACAGGCAACCCTTCAGGGTTGCCTGATCAGGAGCGCGGCCTTCTCGCCGATCATCACCGCGGCGGCGTGCGTGGGCGCGTTCACCACCTCGGGCATGATCGAGGCGTCGGCGACCCGCAAGCCTTGGATACCTCGCACGCGCAGCGTCGGATCGACCACGGCCATCGAATCGGATTCAGGACCCATCTTGCAGGTGCCGGCGCCGTGGTAGATCGTGTCCGAGTCGCGCCGCACGAACGCGGCGAGGTCGGCGTCGCTCTTGATGGCCGGCCCCGGCAGGATCTCGTCCGCCTTCAGCGGTTCGTAGGCATCGGCCTCGCCAAACCAGCGTGCCAGCTTCACGCCCTGCACCAGCGCCGCGACGTCTGATTCTTCCTGCAGGTAGTTGGCGCGAATGATCGGCGCCGCCAGCGGATCGGCCGAGCGCAGCCGCACCTCGCCCCGCGACCGGGCCTGCACCAGCGACACGGTGATCGTGACGAACTTGTCCGGGGTCTCGACGCCGCGGCCGACGTAGAACTGCAGGTTGGGCGGGTTGCCCCACTCGCTGGAGTTCGAGCGCGTGAACAGTCCGGCGGTGACGGTGGATCCCGGCAACTCGGTCTTGCCGTTCCAGCGGATCGACAGCTTCAAGTGATCCTGGAAGTTCTGTCCCACGCCGGGAATGTCGGCGACGACCGGAATGCCCAGCCCCTTCAGCTGGGCGGCCGGGCCAATGCCTGACAGCATCAGCAGCTTCGGCGAATCGATCACGCCGCTGGCGACAATCACCTCGCGTGTCACACGCGCCTGTTCAGGCTTACCGGCACGCAGATACTCAATGCCGACGCAGCGCCCCTTCTCGATCAGCAGCTTCGTTGCCTGGGTCTGCGAACGCACTTCGAGATTGGGTCGCGACAGCACGGGCGTGAGGAACGCATCGGCGGCGCTGTGCCGCTTTCCGTCGAGGATGTTCTTCTGGTAGTAGCCCGCGGTGTGCACCGGCGACGGCATGTTGAAGTCGAAGCGCGCGTCGCGCTGGTAGCCGTTCTGGGCGGCGGCCTGCAGGAAGGCGCGGTGGCCGGCATGCGGATCGGTGCACAGCGAGACGGCGAGCTCGCCGTCGGCGCCGCGCCACGGCGTTTCGCCCATCTCGTGCCGCTCGGACTTCTTGAAGATCGGCAGCAGCGCGTCGTAGCCCCAGCCCGGGTTACCCAGCCGCTCCCACTTGTCGAAGCAGAACTGGTGGCCGCGGATGAAGGTCATGGCATTGGTCGCGCTCGACCCGCCGTGGATCTTGCCTCGTGGGAACGCGATGCGCCGGTTCTGCAGGCCCGGCTCGGGCTCGGTCGCGTACCCCCAGTCGTACTTCGACCCCATCAGCGACACCCATCGGCCCGGCGTCGTGACGGACGGGTCGTCGTTCACCGGCCCGCCGGCCTCGAGCAGCAGCACCCGCGCCGCCGGGTCCGCCGACAACCGGTTGGCCAGCACGCAGCCGGCGGAGCCGGCGCCGACGATGATGAAGTCGAAGTCGGCTCGCGCCGGTTGCGCCATGCCTGCCAACAGGGGCGCGGCGCCCACCAGCTTGATGAAGTCACGTCGTTTCATGCCTTGATGTCCACCGTCAGTGTCGCGACCAAACGCTCCAGCCGCGCGATCACCCGATCGCGACCGAGGAGAACCAGCATTTCGAACAACCCCGGACTGACCATGCGACCGGTCATGGCCAGGCGTGTACCGTGAATCAGCGTGGCCGCCTTGACGCCCCGCGCCTCGGCCAGATCGCGCAGGCACTGTTCGAGCGCGGCCTCGGTCCAGTCGGCCACCTCACCATAGGCCTGCATGAGCGCCGCCAGGTGGCCCTTCGCCTCGGGTGCCGACAGGTGCTTCCTCATGCCCTCGGCGTCGTGCTCGGTCGGAGCGACGAAGAACGGCGTCAGCTGGTCGCGATACTCCGTGAGCTTCTTGCACCGTGGCCGGAGCAACGCCAGCACCTTTGACAGCCATCTCGCATCGCCTTGAAGCCCGAGCCGCGCGATCAGTTCTTCGTCGGTGAGCCTCAGCAGGTATTGGTGATTGAACCAGTCGAGCTTGTCGGTGTTGAACACCGCGTTGCCGCCGCTGATCCCTTCGAGGTTGAATCGCTGGATCAGCTCGTCCTTCGTCAACAGCTCGTCGTTGCTGCCCGTGCCCCAGCCAAGCAGTGCCAGGAAGTTGACCATGGCCTCGGGCAGGTAGCCGAGCTTCTCGTACTCCATCACCGAGGTCGCGCCGTGGCGCTTGCTGAGGCGCTGCTTGTCGGCGCCCATGATCAGCGGCACATGCGCGAAGGTGGGCGGCGTCTTGCCGAACGCGTTGTAGAGCAGCACCTGCTTTGGCGTGTTCGAGATGTGATCATCGCCGCGCACGACGTGCGTGATCGCCATGTCGATGTCGTCCACGACCACGGACAGGTGATAGGTCGGGTGCGTGTCGGAGCGCAGGATCACGAAGCTCTCGATGTGCTCGTTGTCGAACTCGATCGGCCCGTGCACGCTGTCGGCAAAGGTCGTCTTGCCGGGCGGCACCTTGAAGCGGATCGCCCCGCCGTCCTCGAAGGCCTGGCCGCTGTCGAGCAGTTGTTTCGCCGCCGCGCGATACCGCTCGAGCCGCTGCGACTGGTAATACGGCGCGTGCGGGCCGCCCACTTCGGGGCCCTCGTCCCAGTCGATGCCCAGCCAGCGCAGGCCGTCGAGAATGCCGGTGACCATCTCGGCCTGCGAGCGCTCGACGTCGGTGTCTTCAATGCGCAGGATGAACGTGCCGCCGTGGCGGCGGGCATACAGCCAGTTGAAGAGCGCCGTCCGCGCGCCGCCGACGTGCAGGTAGCCGGTGGGGGAGGGGGCAAAACGAAGACGAGGCACCCGGCTATTATTCACCGAGGCAGCCGAAGGCCGAATGATGGCGCTGTGCTGGGGATTCGCACTGTGGGCCGAGGCGAAGCCGATGGCCCATTGAGCCCGAAGACCTGACGAATCGCCGAATGAGGCCGAAGGCCGAAGGATGGCGGTGAGGCAGGGATTCGAACCCTGGGTAGGGATTTAAACCCCTACAACGGTTTAGCAAACCGCCGCCTTAAGCCACTCGGCCACCTCACCAGCGGGGCATTCCAGTATAGCTGACG
>JBEGVQ010000193.1:0-5051 GCA_041178345.1 Acidobacteriota bacterium
CGCGAGCAGGGCCTGTTGTCGCTGATTACGCTCGAGATGGGCGTGTCGAGCCGGCTGTGCGCGTACCTCAAGCCGGGCGAGCCGGTGGTGGTGATGGGACCCACCGGGACGCCGACCGAGATCGCCGAGAACTCGGCGGTGTTGCTGGCCGGTGGCGGCCTCGGCAACGCCGTGCTGTTTTCGATTGCCAGGGCGCTCAAGGCCCAGGGCAACAAGGTGATCTACTTTGCCGGCTACAAGAACGGCGCCGACCTGTTCAAGCGCGAGGACATCGAGGCGGCGACCGACCAGGTGATCTGGGCGAGCGACACGGGCCCGGTGATTGAGCCACATCGTCCGCAGGACGCACATTTCCGGGGCAACATCATCCAGGCCATGGTGGCCTATGCCGAAGGCCGGCTGGCGGTGCAACGCGTGCCGCTCCAGGACGTCACGCGCATCATCGCGATTGGTTCGGACGGCATGATGAACGCCGTGCGCCTGGCCCGTCATGGCGTGCTGGCATCGCACCTGAATCCCAAGCACGTCGGCATCGGCAGCATCAATTCCCCGATGCAGTGCATGATGAAGGAAGTGTGCGCGCAGTGCCTGCAGCGCCACGTCGATCCCGAGACCGGCCGCGAAGAGTTCATCTTCTCGTGCTACAACCAGGACCAGGAACTCGATCGCGTCGACTTCGACAACCTGCGGGCCCGGCTCCGCCAGAACAGCGTCCAGGAGAAGATCTCGAACCTGTGGTTCGAGCACGTGCTGGATCAGGCCGAATCAGAGCTCGTTCACGTATAGGCTGTTTGCGTGCTCGCGCCAGGAACGCGGCTCGGCGACCGCTGCGACGTCGGCCCGTTTCGACTCGGCCGGAGCACTGGCCGCTGCGCTCGAATCATGAGTGCGATCAGCGATCTTCGTTTGACTTCCGCCCCGAACTGTTTCATCGTGAACGCGATCGATGCCTGAACTGCCATTCGATCCGCCGAACCCACCTCCGCTGCGCGGCGAGACTGTTGTCTTCAGCGGCAAGCTCTGGTCGTTCGGCCGCAAGGAAGCGCGGGCGCTCGTCGAAGAGCTCGGTGGCGCGACGGATGAGGAAGTGACGGTGCGCACCACGTTGCTGGTGGTCGGTGCGGCGAGCTATCCCGATGGCGCCCCGGACCTCTCGGTTCTTCTCGACGATTCCAGCACCCAGAGCCTGAAGCTGCGCCGCGTGGCGCAGATCAATGCCGACACGCCGGGCCGCATCCGCGTGCTCAGCGAGGACGAGTTTTGCCGCCTGGCCGGCCAGCCCGCCGTCGCCGAACGCCGGACCCAGCATTACGGTCAGAAGGACGTGCTCGCCATGTACCCGGCGTTGCGTCTCGACCACTTGCGTTATCTGGAAAAGTGCGGCTTGATCAAGCCGGCGTTCAAGAACAACGCTGACACCTTTTTTGGATTCGGCGACCTGACCACCCTCCGCCAACTCGCGGGCGAGATCCAGCAAGGCGCCGCGTTGCGTGCCGCCGTGCGCACCCTCCAGGCCTCACGGACGGGCCAGCTGGCGTTCGACTTCCGCCTCGACGCGCAACCGGCCCGGATCATCGACCTGAAATCCCGCGCCGGCGCGGGCACCAGCACCCCTGGCACCAACCCCCTTGGCACCCCAGGCACCCTCGGCACTCTGGGCACCTTGGTGCCGGGCAGTGGCGTACGGGAGTTATCCAGCGCCGAACAGTACTTCCTGATGGGCTCGCTCCTGGACGATGGCACGCCGGAGCGGGTGGACGAAGCGGTCAAGGCCTATCGCCGCGCGCTCGAGGAGGACCCCGACCTCGTGGCCGCCCTCATCAACCTGGCCAACATCCGCTACTCGCGTGATGAGCTGGCCGAGGCCCAGGCGCTGTACGAACGGGCGATCGTGCTCGACTCCTCATACTTCGAGGCGCACTTCAACCTGGGCAACATCCATCACGATCACGCCCATTACGGCGAAGCCGAGGCGTCGTATCGCGCGGCGCTCTCGCTGAACAACACGTACGCCGACGCGCACTTCTACCTGGCGGTGACGCTCGAGAAGATGGGTCGCTCGGTGGACGCGCGCGCGCACTGGCGCGCGTATGAACGGCTCGCCCCGCAAGGCGAATGGGTGGAGCTCGCCAAGGAATGTTCTGATTGAACGTCAGGGCGGTCGCCGTCCCCGTGGCGATCGCGGGACTTCTGATAGTCGGGGTCGCGGCAATCTACACCCCCAGGCTGTCCACGGCTCCTATTTACCTCATGCACGATGAGGTGAACTACGCCCTTCAAGCGCACGCGATCGCCCAATCCGGCCGAGACACGAACGGCCGTTTCATGCCGGTCTACTTCTCTGAGACCGGCTTCGAGGCCGGCCGCGATCCGGTCCCGATTTACGCAATGGCGGCGGCACTCCTCGTGCTGCCCTTGTCAGAAGGTGCCGTCCGGCTGCCCGTCACGCTCGTCGCGGTCCTCAATGTTCTGCTGATGTGGGCGCTCGCCAGGAGGCTTTTCTCCAGCGAGCCACTGGGCGTACTAGCGGCCCTTCTCCTTGCCTTGACGCCCGGCCATTTCATCAATGCTCGCCTGGCCCTCGGGATCTTGTTTCCCTTGCCGTTCTTGATGGTGTGGCTGATCTGCGCCGAGCGCTTCGTGACGCGCCCGTCGCGGGGAGCCTCCGCTGGCGCCGGGCTCGCCTTGGGGCTGGGTGTCTACAGCTACCTGGCCGCCCTGCTGATGATGCCTGCCTACCTGGCGATCTCGCTGGCGACCGCGTGGCGCGAGTGGCGGCGCCCGCCGGCACGTCTGCTGATGTTCGGTTTCCTGGTCGCGCTGCTCCCGATGCTCGCCTGGCAATGGTCGTACCCGCAGCGTTTTACCGAACTCTTCGCCGCGTATCGGCCCATGAATGAAGCGTCGGTGCTTACGGTACCCGCCATGGGCGAAGTGTTGCGCGACCGCCTCAGCGTTGCGTGGAGCTTCTTCGATCCGAACCTGTGGTTCGTCGGCGGTCCTGGACGGTTGACCAACTCGACTCGAATGGCGGGCCTGTTCCCCTTCGCATTCGCGATTCTGCTGCCAGTCGGGGCGATGGCGGCGTGGCGGGGCGGCCTGGGCCCGCTTGGCTCCATCGTCCTCGCCGGATGCGTGGTCGCACCGCTCGCCACCGTCGTGTCCGGGAAACTGGAGGTCAACCGGATCCTCTTCGTGCTGCCATTTGGAGCACTGGTGGCGGCCGCCGGGGCTGTCGGGCTGTGGCGGCGGGGCGGAGTTGCCCGATGGATCGGTATTGGGCTGGTCGCCACGGCGGGCATCCAGTTCGCGGGGGTCTATGTGGACTACATGGGGCCTTACCGTCAGAGGTCCGCGGATTGGTTTGGCGGCAACATGCGCGGTGCCGTGCTGTCGGCCATCGCGCGCAAGGAGGCAGCGGGAGGCATGGTGTGGCTCAACGCGCGAACCCCCATTGAGCGCTACTGGCGGTTCTACGCGATCGCCACGGGCCACCGGGACTGGGAGACGAGTCCGACCTACTACGACCCAGCGACTCTCTCGGCGGAGCAGATCGCCGTACGAGCCATCCTGGTCTGCAACGCTGGCGACCCGCCCTGTCAATCGGTTGGGGCGTCGCTGTCCTGGAGAGAAGTTGAACGGATTGTCGAACCAGACGGCCGCGAGTCGTTCACCGTCTTTGCGCGCGGCGATTAGTAACGAAAGCGCCAGTCGTCTTGCTGCTGGCCGGGCTGGCCAGGCTGCGGTTCCTCACGCTTGCGCGGCGTCCGCTTCGCCTTGTAGAGCGCGCAATCCGCGCACCACGAGTCGGCGCTGAACCCTTCCTTGCCGGCCATCGGCAAGACGTCGCGATGGGTGCAGTGATCGGGCAGGCCGTCTTCCGCCGGCTTGCGCCAGCGGCACGACAGGAAGCGCACCACCGCGGGCGAGTTATCGGGCCCGGAATCCAATGGCAGCCTCCACCGCGCTCCAATGGCGCTGTTCGCTTGGCGCCACCAGGGTCACGGCGTGCCCCGAGGCGCCCGAGCGCCCGGTGCGCCCCACGCGATGCACGTAGGTCTCGGGCGAGTCGGGCACTTCGAAGTTGATGACGTGCGCGATGCCCTCGATGTCGAGGCCGCGCGCGGCAATGTCAGTGGCGACCAGCACGGGATGCTTCCCCGAGCGGAACCCTTCAACCGCCGACAACCGTTCCTGCTGCGTCCGATCCGCGTGCAGCGCTGCCGCGCGAATGCTCTTCGCCACCAGCGAGCGGGTGAGGCGATCGGCGTCGACCTTGCGGCGCACGAACACCAGCACCGGGCCGTCGGCGTCGCGCTTGGCGAAGTTGGCGAGCCAGTCGGTCTTGGCGCCGCTTTCGACCTGGATCATCTGGTGGTCAATCGTCCGCGCCGCGCCGCCCTGCTTGCCCACCTGCACGTACTTCGGCGAGCGCAGCATCTCTTTCGCCATCCGCTGGATCTCGCCCGGCAGCGTCGCCGAGAAGAGCAGCGTCTGCCGATCGGGGGGGAGCGCCGACATGATCTTCTGGACGTCGGGCCAGAAGCCCATGTCCATCATCCGGTCCGCCTCGTCCAGCACCAGGAACTGCACCCGCACCAGGTCGGTGTTGCTGTGGCGCATGTGGTCCATCAGCCGTCCAGGCGTGGCCACGATGATGTCGACACCGGCCTGCAGCGCGCGCTCCTGCGGTCCCATTTCCACGCCACCGAACACCGGCGCGGTGGTCACTGGCGTGTGGTACGTCAGGCCCACGAGCGAGTCTTCAATCTGGACGGCGAGTTCGCGCGTCGGCGCCAGGATCAGGGCGCGGGTAAAGGCCTCGCGCGCCGGGTCGCCGTAGCCGGGCTGTTCGGTCAGCAGCAGCTCGAGAATCGGCGCCGCGAACGCCAGCGTCTTGCCGGTGCCGGTCTCGGCGCACGCGATCACATCGTCGCCATCAAGCGCCAGCGGGATCACCGCGCCCTGGACGGGCCGGGTGCCTTCGAAACCAAGGGAGCGGAAGCCGGCCTCGAGGCGGGGATCAAACCCCAGCTCGTCGAACGGCGTCG
>JBEGVQ010000194.1:0-6566 GCA_041178345.1 Acidobacteriota bacterium
CCGCAATCCGATTGCGGACTTCAGCCAGGCGCCCGGGAATGTGCTCGTACACTTACTTCTTCAGCTGCGCAATCATCCCCTTGGCCTGCGTGGCGAACTGGCCGTCGGGAGCGAGCTTCACGTAGGTCTCAAAGGACGCGACGGCGTCGGGCAGCTTGCCTTCGTTCAAGAGCGCCATGCCGAGCTGATAGTGCGCGTCGGCGTGCGCCGGGTTGGCCTTGATCGTTTCCTCGAACTTGCCCTTGGCCTCGGCGATCTTGCCCTGGTTCCACAGGATGATGCCCTGGTTGAAGCTGGCGTCGGCGCCGCCGCCGCCACCGGCCGCCGCGGCCTTGGCGCTCATCGCCGCGGCTTCGTCGAAGCGCTTCTGGTTGTTGAACAGCGTTGACAGCGCGTTCATTGCCTCCGCGTAGTCGGGCTTGACCGTGAGCGCCTTGGTCCACGCCGCCTCGGCCGCCTTCTCGTCCTTTTTGGCCAGTTGCGCCACGCCGATGTTGAACAGGCAATCGAAGCAGCCGGGGGACAGGTCGAAGGCGGCCTGGAACCTGGCGATCGCCTCGTCGTGGTTGCCGGCGCGGCTGGCGATTACGCCATCGTCGAACGCCTTCTTCAGCTCGGCGGCCTTGGCGTCGTTGTTGGCGGTGGTCGCGGCGGCGAGTACCAGGCTCAGTTCACGCATCTGGCCCATCTTGACGGCCACTTCAGACTGCGCGGTACCGACCTTCTCGTCGGTCGCGGTCACCCGGTACTGGCCGCCTTCGGTCAGCAACTGGATGAACTCGCCCCGCCGGTCGGTCTTGGTCGTGAGCTTGCGCGCGCCGGTCATCGACTCAATGAGGATGGCGACGCCGACCATCGGCTGGTTCTTGGCGTCCACTACCTTGCCCTTAATCATCGTCGTCTGCGCGACGGCGGCGGGTGCGAACGCCAGCACCAGGAGGGCGCACAGGATAGGAGCGATCCGGGCTGTGAAATTATGTGTCATATGCGATCTGCCTCAGGCCCCCAGTGTACGTCAGCCGGCGAAAAATCGAGAGACCGCGTCCAGGTTCTGGGTCACCGGTGCCGGCGGGAATGAGTCGAGAAACCGCCGGCCGTAGCCCATGGTCCTCAGGCGCGGATCGAGCACGGCCAGCACGCCGCGGTCGCTGCGATGGCGGATCAGCCGGCCGAGACCCTGCAGCATGGCCAGGATGGCCAGTGGAACCTGGTACTCCTGGAAGGCATCGCCGCCTTCAGCGGTGATGGCCTCGATGCGGGCGGCGGTGATGGGGTCGCCGGGCGACGCGAACGGCAGCTTGTCGATGATCACGCAGCTCAATTGCTCGCCCACCACGTCCACGCCCTGCCAGAACGAAGACGTGGCCAGCAGCACCGCGTTGGGCGTGGTCCGGAACTGCGACAGCAGCACGCCGCGCGGCGCCGTGCCCTGCACGATCAGCGGGTACGGCAGCTCCAGCTCGACGCGTTCGCGCACCAGGCGCAGCATGGCGTAGCTCGTGAACAGGACGAAGGCGCGGCCCTCGGTCCGCCGCAGCAGTTCGAGCACCTCGCGGGCGACCGCTTCGCCGTAGTCGGGAGACTTGGGCGCCGGCATCTGCCGCGGCAGGTACAGGATGGCCTGCTCGGTGAAGTCGAACTCCGACGGCACCACCATCTGGTTCGCGTCGTCGGCGCCGAGGCGCCGCTTCACGTACTCGAACGAACCGGCGATCGTCAGCGTGGCCGACGTGAGCACCGTGGCGCGCATGCGATCGAGCAGCTGCTCGCGGATGATGGCCGAGACATCAATGGGCGCCGCGCGCAGGAACACGCCGCGGTTGCGCGTCTCCAGGAAGTAGACGAACGACGGGTTCGAGGCCTCGAGCAGGAACGACAGGCTTTGCCGCATTTCGGCGGCCCGGCGCGCCAGCGTGGCGGCCTCTTCGTTGACGACGTTGCCGTTGGCGCTCGAGCCGGCGGCCCGCGTCAGGTCGTGCTCGACCGCATCCAGCCCACTGATCAGCCCGAGCCCATCGTCGATGATGTCGCCGAACCATTCGCCGTTGATCCGCAGGCGCTCGTCGTTGAACGAGCCCCTGGATTGCCGCGCCAGGGCCAGCCGGCCGAAGAACTCGCGCGCATGATCGTCGACCCGGCGCAGCGACCGGCGGAGGTCTGCGCTGGTGTCCTCGACCATGCCCAGGTTGACCGCGCGTTCGCCGTCGCGCACCAGGTCGTCAACCCGGTAGTTGCTGACGGCGACGCCGAAGTACTGCGTCGCCACGTCTTCGAGCTGGTGGGCTTCGTCGAGCACCGCGTAGTGACACTCGGGGATCACTTCGCCGTAGCTGCTTTGCCGCACCGAGGCGTCGGCGCACAGCAGGTGATGGTTGACGATCACCACGTCGGCTTCGGCGGCGCGCTGGCGCATCCGGGTGACGTAACACTCGGAGTACTGCGGGCAGTCGTTGCCGAGGCAGGTTTCGGCGGTGGCCGACACGTCGTGCCAGGTGGCCGAGTCTTCGGGAAGGTCGCGCAACTCGGCGCGGTCGCCGGTCTCGGTGAGGTGACGCCACTCGTCCACCATCGACACGAAGTCGTGAGGCACGGCGGGTGACGCGCGCAGTTGATCGAGGCGGTGCAGGCACAGGTAGTTGGCGCGGCCCTTCATGTAGGCGGCCTTGAACGGCACGCCCAGCGCCTCGCGCAGCACCGGCAGGTCCTTGAAGTAGATCTGTTCCTGGAGGTTCTTGGTGCCGGTCGAGACCAGCACGCGCTGCCGGCTCAGGATCGCGGGCACCAGATAGGCGAGCGTCTTGCCCGTGCCGGTACCGGCCTCGGCCAGCAGCACGCCGCCGTCGCTCAGCGTTTCGGCGACGGCCAGCGCCATGGCGCGCTGGCCGGCGCGCGGCTCGAACTGATCCACCGCCCGCGCCAGCACGCCCTCGTCCGCGAAGGCCGCCGCGACGGCGGCGACTAACCCCGGCGTTCCGGGTACAGCGGGAACTTCCGGCACAACTGCTCGACTTCCTTCTTGATCATCGTCAGCGCGGCCGTGTCCCCGGGCGAGGCGAGCGCGCGCGAGATGAAGCCGGCGACCTCGTCCATCTGCGCCTCGCCCATGCCGCGCGTGGTCACGGCCGGCGTGCCCAGGCGGACGCCGCTCGCCACCATCGGCGGGTTCTTGTCGAAGGGGATGGCGTTCTTGTTGACGGTAATGCCGGCCTGGCCGAGCGCGGCTTCGGCGACCTTGCCGGTGATGCCCTTCGAGAAGGTATCGACCAACACGATGTGGTTGTCGGTGCCGCCGCTGACAATACGAAAGCCGGCGGCGGTCATGGCCGCCGACAGCCGCCTGGCGTTGGCCACCAGCTGCTTCTGGTAGTCCTTGAATTCCGGGGTCGCCGCTTCGCGGAAACAGACCGCTTTCGCGGCGACGACGTGCATCAGCGGCCCGCCCTGCACACCGGGGAACACCGCGCGATCGAGGTCTTTCGCGTACTGCTCGCGGCACAGCACCATGCCGCCGCGCGGTCCGCGCAGGGTCTTGTGGGTGGTCGTGGTGACGAAGTCGGCGTGTGGAATGGGGCTGGGGTGCTGGCCGCCGGCGACGAGGCCGGCGATGTGGGCCATGTCAACCATCAGCGGCGCGCCCACGGCGCGGGCGACCTTGCCCATGCGCGCGAAGTCGATCGCGCGGGAGTAGGCGCTGGCGCCGGCGATGATCATCTTCGGCCGGTGCTCGTGCGCCAGCCGCTCGAACTGGTCGTAGTCGATGCGCTCGTCGTCCTGGCGCACGCCGTAGGGGACGATGGTGTAGAGCTTGCCGGAGAAGTTCAGCGGGTGACCGTGCGTGAGGTGGCCGCCGTGGGCGAGGTTCATGCCGAGCACCACGTCGCCCGGCTTCAGCAGCGTCAAGCAGACCGCCATGTTGGCCTGCGCGCCCGAGTGCGGCTGCACGTTGGCGTGTTCGGCGCCGAACAGCGCCTTGGCGCGCGCGATCGCCAGCGTCTCGGCGACATCGACGAACTCGCAGCCGCCGTAGTAGCGCTTGCCGGGATAACCCTCGGCGTACTTGTTCGTCATCACCGAGCCGGCGGCTTCGAGCACGGCGCTGCTGACAAAGTTTTCCGACGCGATCAGCTCGAGGCCGTCGGCCTGGCGTCCGGTTTCGTGGGCGATGGCCGAGGCAATGTCGGGGTCGGCCTGCGCGAGGGTGCGTTGCATCAAGGGAAGAGTCATGGGGTGGCACGATTCTATCAGTGCGATGGGGGCAGACCCCACGGCACTTCCGGGCCGGACGGAGTCAGCGCCCTTCGATCTTCGCGACGCGCGTGGCGTGACGCCCGCCGGCGAACGGCGTATCGAGGAACACCTTGACGATCTCGCGGGCCCGGGCCTCTGTCGTCGTGCGGGCGCCCAGGGTGAGCACGTTCAGGTCGTTGTGCTCGCGCGACAGCCGCGCGGTGGCGGTGTCGACGATGGCGGCGGAGCGCACGCCGGGAACCTTGTTGGCGGCAATCGCCATGCCGATGCCGGTGCCACACACCAGGATGCCGCGCTCGAACTGGCCGCCGGCCACGCCCTTGGCGACCGCCTGGGCGAAGTCGGGATAGTCCACCGACTCGGCCGAGCCGGTACCGAAGTCCTGGTAGCTGAGGCCCAGTTCGTCGAGCGTCCGTTTCAGCGAGTCCTTGAGGTGAACGCCGGCGTGATCGGCGCCAAGGGCGATGCGCATGGAGCGCGATTCTACCGCACTCGCCCTGGCCTCTTGAGGTCGATGGCATCCCAGGGCCCGGGGCGCCATGACACTATAGAAGCGTGAAGGCCACCGCCATCGTCAACGCCAGGGGCGAGGATCGCATCCGCGGCGGTCATCCCTGGATTTACCGCTCCGACGTCATGGACGTCGCCGACGTCGAGCCCGGCATCGTCGTCAACGTCCGCGGGCCGCGCGACCGCGACCTGGGTCATGCGCTGTTCAGCGACCAGTCGCAGATCACCCTGCGCATGATCTCGCGGGACGATCGCGTGATCGACGAGGCGTTCTGGCGCGAGCGCCTCGAAAACGCGATCGGCTTTCGCGAGATCCTCGAGATCGACGCAACCGCGTATCGCCTCGTGCACGGCGAAGCCGACTTGCTGCCGTCGTTGATTGTCGATCGCTACGACGACTACCTGGTGATGCAAGCGCTCTCGCAGGGGATGGACCGGCTGACGCCGACCCTGGTGCCGCTGTTGGTGGAACTGACCGGGGCCAAGGGCGTGCTCGCTCGCAATGATCCGAAGGTGCGGCTGCTCGAGGGACTGGAGCAGAAAGTGGAGGCCGTCCACGGCGCGGTGCCCGAGACCATCAGCGTGCGCGAGGGCGCGGTGAACTACGACGTCGATCCGTGGCGCGGGCAAAAAACCGGGCTCTTTCTCGATCAGCGCGAGAATCGCGAGGCCGCCGCGCGCTACGCGCACGGCGCGTTGCTCGATTGTTTCAGCTACCACGGCGGCTTCGCCCTGGCACTGGCCCCGCGGTGCCAGACCGTGGAGGCGCTCGACGTCTCGGCCGACGCGGTGGCCCGGATTACGGCCAACGCCGCCGCCAACGGCCTCGCCAACGTGACCGCGCACGAAGCCAACGTCTTCGACGAGCTGCGACACCGCGAACGCGACGGCGCCCGCTACGACACCATCGTCCTGGACCCGCCGGCGTTCGCCAAGAACAAGGCCGCGGTGACCAATGCGCTGGCCGGCTACAAGGAAATCAACCTGCGGGCCCTGCGGCTGCTGGCCCCCGGCGGCTACTTGATTACGTGCAGCTGTTCGTACAACGTCGACGAAAGTCTGTTCGCCCAGGCGGTGTTCGCCGCCTCAGCCGATGCCCATATCCCCGTAACTGTGGTGGAAAAACGCATGCAGGGGCGGGACCACCCCGTCCTTTTGGGCGTCCCGGAGACCTATTACTTGAAGTGCCTGATTCTCCGTAAGCTGGCATAGCATAAGTGTGTTGCCGGACCGACCTGTCGCGCCCCAGCCCCCAAGGCGAAGGCGGATATGATGTCGCGGGCAGCATTCGCGTAACTGATGGGAGCCATGACGCTTTCGCAGGATGACAGGGGAGTACATCGCGTGTACACTCCCCAGCCGCGAAGCGTAGGTCTGCCGCGCTGGGTGCGGTCGTCCCGCCTGCGGCGGGACGAGGTAAATCTTTCGGAGGGGAAGAAGAAGATGGCTAACGGTATCTTCGGCCGGGTAGTGAGTGGAGCGGTGGGCATGATGGGCCTTCTGGCTCTTCCTGCAACACTCGCAGCTCAAACGACCGCAACGCCGACGTTCACGAAGGACGTCGCGCCGATTTTCCAGAACAAGTGCGAGTCGTGCCACCGTCCGGATTCGATTGCGCCGTTTTCGCTCGTCACCTACGAGGAGGCGCGCCCGTGGGCGCGCTCGATTCGCGATCGCGTGGCGTCGCGCAACATGCCGCCCTGGCACATCGACAAGTCGGTCGGCATTCAGCACTACAAGGATGACCGGTCGCTCAGCGACAAGGAAATTGACGTCATCGTGAAGTGGGCGTCGAATGGCGCGCCGAA
>JBEGVQ010000195.1:0-7741 GCA_041178345.1 Acidobacteriota bacterium
CCGTGTAACGCACCTGCGCGACCAGGACCGGTTTCACCCAGCGCGCCGTCGCCTTGACCGTGGGCCTGGTGGCAAACGGGCACGTCGGCGTTTCGATGCGCTTCAGCAGGTCCATCAGCCGGGCGAGCTCGGCGCCGGTAAAGCCGGTGCCGACCTCGCCGACATATTCGAGCGGGCCAGATTCGCCCCGGGCGCCGAGGATCAGCGCGCCAAAGTGCGCGCGCGTGCCCTGCGGCGCGGTCCAGCCGCCAATGACGAACTCGTCGCGCTTGACGAGCTTGACCTTCATCCACTCGGGACTGCGCTTGCCGGTGCGATAGGGCGAGCGGGCCAGCTTGACGATCAGCCCTTCCCATTCCTCCTTGCGCGCCCGAGCCATCAGGCGTTCGCCCGAGCCCACGGCTTGTTCGGTCAGCCATAGCGCCTTTGAGGCGGGCTTGTGAGTCTGGAACAGCTTCTCGAGCCTCGCGCGGCGCTCGGTGAGCGGCAACGCCCGCAGGTCGTCGTCATCGTCGCGCAGCAGGTCGAACACGATCAGGGCGGCGGGTTGTTGATCCGCCGACAACTGCGTCGTGTTGGAGCGATACCCCGGCACGCTGACGTGAATGCGATGCTGCAGGCGCTGAAAGCCGGTGGGCTTGCCGTCGGCGTCGAGCGCCGTCACTTCGCCATCGAGCACCACGGGCCCCGCCAGCTTCCGTCCCCACTTGCCCACGGCCTCCACGATCTCGGGGAACTGCGCGGTCTTCTCGTTGCCGTTGCGCGACCAGAGCCGAACCGCCGCCTGGTCCTTGCCGGGCACGACCTCGACGATCGCGCGAATGCCGTCGTACTTGGGTTCGTACACGAACCCGGCCACCGTCAACGCAGGAGGCTGAGCAGGCAGCGTCGCCAACATCGGCCTGAGGTCCTTCGCAACGAACATCGGTCAAGAGTATCGGTCATCGAACCAGGGTTCGGCACTATCCGAATACCCGCGCTCTTCCCAGAAGCCGGGCTTGTTGCCGGCCAGGAATTCGATCTTCCGGATCCACTTGGTGCCTTTCCAGGCGTACAGCTTCGGGGTGATCATCCGGCACGGGCCGCCGTGTTCCTGCGGCAGTGGCTGGCCCTCCCACCGATGGACGAGCAGCACATCTTCCTCCACCGCCCGCTCGAGCGGCAGGTTGGTGGTGTACGGAATGCGCGTGCCCGGCATGTGGTCGTAGCCGGTGCACAGCACGTGGGTCACGTCGGGTGCGGGCACCGCCAACTCTGCGATCGTCCTGAATCGCACACCCTTCCAGTGGTTGTCCATGCGGCTCCACGTCGTCACGCAGTGGAAGTCGCTTTCGTCCTCGGCTTGCGGCAGGGCCAGGAACTGATCCCAGTTGACGGCAAACGGGTTGTCGCAGCGCCCCCCGACCTCGAGTTGCCAGTCGGCGAGCGCGATGGTGGGCGAATCGCCCAGGTCGAGCACCGGCCAGTTCGGCACCGCGCGCTGGCCGGTGGGCAGCTTGGGCATGCCGTGGCGGTTGATCGGGCCGGTGCCTTCAGGCGCGCGGTCCGCGAACGTCCCGGGGACGGCGGCGCGCAAGGCGCGTTGTCTATCGATGTACCGCAGGCGCTTGGCGACCAGGCTGTTGTCGGCTTCTGGCACAGATGACTCCTTCCTCATTATCATCTGCCATGCGCGTCGAGTTCATCGTCCGGTCAGGCAAGGAAGTGGGACGGAACGTGTCGCTCGCCACGCAGATGGTGAAAGACCCGGAAGGGAAGGCATGCGAGCCGCCTTCTGACTTCTCACGTCCCAGCAAACAGGCTTCGCGCCGTCAGCGCATCGGGGCGCAGGCTCGACGACTTCGCCAAGCGCTTGACGATCGGCGGCAGGTCGGTGCGGATCTTCCACTCGTCGGCGCGTCCGCCCATCAGCAGGAAGGCGGCGGCCCATTCCTCCCACCACGGCGAGATGCGCAACGAGATCGGCTCGACGATCAGCACCGACGTGCCGCGCGCGACGGCGGCCTTCAGTTCCAGCAACAGCGCTTCGCGCTCGGGTTGCTTCAGCTCGTTGACCACGAAGGCGCCCACCACGAAGCTGGCGTTGGCCGGGATGTGCGTGCGGCCGGCAAAGCCGCGCCGCACCTCGGCGCCGAGGCCCAGCGCGCGATACGTGAAGCGCGCCTCTTCGAGCGTCCACGGGTGCGTGTCGATGCCGAGGACGCGCGACTGCGGCGTAGTCATGGTCGCAATCGCCGCGCCCGCGACACCCGTGCCGCAGCCCAGATCGATGACCAGCCCCGCAGCCGTGGGTTGTTCCAGCCGCTCGCAGATGGCACGGATCAATTCGAAGTGAATGGGGCCGTAGTAGAGGGCGAAGGCGGCGCGCTTGCCGGCGCCGTCGAGCGCGCGGTGATCCGCCAGTGCGCTCTCGCGCCGCTCGACGTATGCCGACGACAACGCCCGCAACGCCCGGGTCACCTCGCTGAACGTCAGGTTCGCGAAATGGCGCTTCTCGAGCTCGGCGAAAAAGGGGGCGGTGTTCAAGAAGTTGAAACTTTCAACTTTCAACTCTTCAACTTTCAACTGGCAAGCTTGAAGAATGGGGTGAGTGACGGGATTCGAACCCGCGACGGCCGGATCCACAATCCGGGGCTCTACCCCTGAGCTACACTCACCATGGGGTCAGAAGTTCCTGATTGTAGCAAATTTCCGGTAATGATTCCGTTTCTCGGCTCCGCCGACCCGTTTCCCCCTGTAGCTCAGGCTCTCGACGAGCCCGATGGGTTGCTGGCCGCCGGCGCCGACCTCACCCCTCGCCGGTTGATCGATGCCTACAGTCACGGCATCTTCCCGTGGTTCAACGAAGGCGATCCCATCCTCTGGTGGTCGCCGAACCCGCGCCTCGTCCTCGCGCCGCGCGAGTTTCACGTCTCACATTCCTTGAAGAAGCGGCTCAAGCAGCGCCGGTTCGCGGTCACGATCGACGCCGCCTTCGCCGCGGTTCTCGCCGGGTGCGCCGCGCCGCGACCCGACGATGGCGGCACGTGGCTGACGGGACCCATGAAGGCGGCGTACCTCGCGCTTCATGACCAGAACGTCGCGCATTCGATCGAGGTATGGATGGACGGCGCGCTCGCCGGCGGCCTCTACGGCGTCGGCCTCGGCCGCATGTTCTTCGGCGAGTCGATGTTCTCGCACCGCACCGACGCGTCGAAGATTGCCTTGTTCTACCTGGCCGCCCAACTCGCGCGGTGGGATTTTCCGTGGATCGACTGCCAGCTCGAGACCGACCACCTGCTGTCGCTCGGCGCGGTGGCCGTACCGCGGCGCGTCTTTGTCGCCAAGGTCGCCCGGCTAGTCCGCGAACCGGCACCGAGTTGGACCATGGATGAGGACCTCGTTATCTGATGACGTGCTATGATGACGCATGCGCACCATCGTGGACCTGCCAACCGGACAAATCGACTCGCTCGATGAGTGGTGCCGACGTGAAGGGGTGTCCCGGGCCGAGGCCGTGCGCCGCGCGGTCGCCGAATATCTGCAGAAACACCACTCGGCAGGCTCAGACCAGGCGTTCGGGTTGTGGCGCGCGACCCCGGACGAGGGGGTGACCTACCAGGAGCGGTTGCGCCGTGAATGGGACGAGCGGAATCCCGGGTAGGCCGTGAAGGCTCTCTTCGACACCAACATCCTGATCGACTACCTGAAGGGCGTCGAGGCCGCGCAAGTTGAGCTGGCGCGCTACCGCCAGCCGCTGATCAGCATCGTCACCTGGATGGAGGTGCTGGCCGGGGTCCGCAACGACGAAGAAGGCGACGTCGTCGAGATGTTCTTGCGCGATTTCCGCATTGTGGAGGTGACCCGGGCCATTGCGAGGGAGGCCACTGACATTCGCAAGACCTCTCGCTTGCGGCTGCCCGACGCCCTGATCTGGGCCTCGGCCCGGCACGAGTCCGCACTACTCATCACGCGCAACATCAAGGACTTCCCCACGGACGAGCCTGGCATTCGGATTCCGTACTAGTTCAGGGAACCACGGCTCTGTACTTCCCCACGAGTGCCGAGAGGCGCGAGCCCCAGGATGGCGCATGGCGCCGATGGTCCGGCTAAAGCCGGACGGCGCATGGTTAGCCCGGCGCCCCACGCGCCAGCGACCCCGCAGTATCATCAGAGGGTGGCAGCCCCGAAGACCGCAGACGGCGTCCAGATCGAGTCGCGCGCCGACGAGAAGGTCGAGAATCCGCGCCTGTGGCGGGTCTTGCTGCACAACGACGACTTCACGACCCAGGAATTCGTGGTGTGGGTCCTCGAAACGGTTTTTAACCTGCCCTCCGCCGAGGCCTATGCCGTCATGATGCACGTGCACCAGGCGGGGGTGGGCGTGGCCGGCCTGTTCACCCGCGACGTCGCCGAGACCAAGGTCAAAGCCACCCAACAACTGGCTGAGCAGCACGAGTTCCCGCTGCTGGTCACGCTCGAACCCGACCCCGAGGGAGGTCGCGCATGAGCCGCACACCCGTTCCGTTCGCCCCCGATACCCTCGAAAGCATTCGCCGCGCGTTTCGCGTGGCCGCCGAGCGCCGTCACGATCTGGTCAGCCTCGAGCACATGCTCCACGCGCTGGTGGAAGACCCGCAGGCGCGCAGCATCCTGACCGAGTGCCGTGTCGACCTGGTGGCGCTGCGCAACGATCTGGACGAGGTGCTCGAGCGTGCCTTCACGCCGGTGCCCGGCCGCAAGGCGGTGAAGCCGGAATCCACCCTCGGCTTCGACCGCGTGGTCGAGCGCGCGGTGGTGCACGCCGCTTCGTCGAGCGCGCAACAGGTGGAGAGCGGCGCGCTGCTGGTGTTCCTGCTGCAGGAAGAAGACAGCCACGCCGCCTATTTCCTGCGCCAGCAGGGGCTCGACCGCCTGACGTTGCTGCGCGCGATCTCGCACGGCGGCGAAAAGGAGGGCGGCAAGGGAGGCGCTGTGGCGCCCGATGGCGGGGAAGCCGCCGTCAAGGATCCGCTAGAAACGTTCGCGACCGACCTTGTGGCCAAGGCCGCGAAGGGCGCGATCGATCCGCTGATCGGCCGGCAGCTCGAGCTCGAGCGGATGATCCAGGTGCTGTGCCGCCGCCGCAAGAACAACCCGCTGCTGGTCGGCGAGCCGGGCGTCGGCAAGACCGCGCTGGCCGAAGGCCTGGCGCTGCGCATTCACCAGGACGATGTCCCCGAGCCGCTCAAGGGCATTCGGGTGTTCTCGCTCGACATGGGCTCCCTCGTCGCCGGCACGCGTTACCGCGGCGACTTCGAAGAGCGGGTCAAGCAGGTGCTCGATGCGCTCGCCAAGCATGAACACGCAATCCTGTTCATCGACGAGATCCACACCATGGTCGGCGCCGGTTCGGCATCGGGCGGGACGATGGACGCCGGCAACCTGTTGAAGCCGGCGTTGGCGTCCGGGGCGCTGCGGTGCATTGGCTCGTCCACGTTTGCCGATGTGAAGCAGTCGTTCGACAAGGACCGCGCGTTATCGCGGCGGTTCCAGAAGATCGAAGTGCTGGAGCCGTCGGAGGCCGAGACGATCGCGATTCTGCAGGGCCTCAAGGATTCGTACGAGAAGCATCACGGCGTGACCTACGCGGATGCGGCGATTGAGGCGGCCGTCGCGCTGTCAGTGCGGCACCTGAAGGACCTGCATCTTCCAGACAAGGCCATTGACGTTATCGACGAGGCCGGTGCCTCGGTGAAACTCGACGGCAACCGGTCGGTGGATAACCGGACGATCACCGTCGCCGACATCGAGACGGTCATCGCGAAGATGGCGCGCGTGCCAGTGCAGGCCGTGTCGAGCGACGACAAGGTGGCGCTCAAGAACATCGAGAGCGAGCTGCGCGCGGTGATCTTCGGGCAGGACGCGGCCATCGACGAAGTCGCCTCGGCGATCAAGCTGTCGCGCTCGGGCCTGCGTGCCGCCGACAAGCCGATGGGCAACTTCCTGTTCGCCGGCCCCACCGGCGTCGGCAAGACCGAACTGGCACGGCAGCTGGCGCGCGTGCTCAAGGTGGAGTTCCTGCGCTTCGACATGTCGGAGTACATGGAGAAGCACGCCGTCTCGCGCCTGATCGGCGCGCCGCCCGGCTACGTCGGCTACGAAGAGGGCGGTCTGCTGATCGATGCCATTCGCAAGGCGCCGCACGCCGTGTTGCTGCTCGACGAAATCGAGAAGGCGCACCCCGACCTGTTCGCCATCCTGCTGCAGGTCATGGATCACGCCACGCTGACCGACACGCACGGCCGTCACGCCGACTTCCGGCACGTGATCCTGATCATGACCACCAACGCCGGCGCACGCGACCTGTCGGGGCGCCGCATGGGCTTCCGCGAAATGGGCGAGGGGTCGAAGGCCACCGGCGTGCTCGAACGGGTGTTCGCGCCCGAGTTCCGCAACCGCCTCGACGCCACGGTGCACTTCCTGCCGCTCGGCACGCGCGAGGTCGAGCTCGTGGTCGACAAGCACATCGACGAGCTGCGCTCGCTGGTGGCGGGCCGCAAGATCCAGATCGAGCTGGAGCCGGCCGCGCGCGCGTGGCTGGCCGAGAAGGGTTTCGACCGCGCGTTCGGCGCCCGGCCCATGGCGCGGCTGGTGGAGAAGTCGATCAAGAAGCCGCTGTCGGAACTGCTCCTGTTTGGCAACGTCAAGGACGGCGACCGCATTACCGTGGGGCTCGGCGCCGACGGGCTGCTCGTTTCTGCACCCCCCGTATAATCGGGGTATGGAAATCGCCCGGGAGCGCTTCCTCGACGACTCGCGCACCTTTCACCTGACGGCCGGCATTCGCAGCCGCACCACGGCCGCTCACAGCCTGCTCACGGCGCTGACCGACGACGAACGCGCGCAAGTCAGCGCCGCCATCGTCAAGGCTCTCGACGAGGTCGAGCGCATCGTCCGTGCACACATGGTGGCACCTCACACGTAAGCCTTGTGATAAATTCCGGGCCTGTTTTCGGTCTGAAGAGGAGCCCCGGATGTTTCGACAGTCTTGCCTGCTGGTCCTGCTTGCCACCCTGATTGCAGTTGGTGGCGCCCCCCGCCTTCGCGCTGAACAAGGCGCCCCCGGCGCTTCGGCGCGGCCGGCGTCCGCGATCGAGGCGCCGGCGGATCCGTTTGCCGGCCTCGTCTTCCGCAACATCGGTCCGGCCACCATGGGCGGCCGCGTCGATGACCTCGCGGTGCTCGAGTCGAACCCAGCCGTGTTTTACGTCGGCACCGCCACCGGCGGCTTGTGGAAGACCGTGAACAACGGCACCACCTGGGACGTGCTGTTCGACGACCTCGATGACGCGGTGTCGATTGGCGACATTGCCATCAACCCGAACGACGCCAACACGGTATGGGTCGGCAGCGGCGAGAACAACAACCGGCAGAGCGGCTCGTGGGGCAACGGCGTCTACAAGTCCACCGACGGCGGCCGCACCTGGAAGAACGTCGGCCTCCCGAACTCGAAGCACATTGCCCGCATCATCGTGGACCCGGTCGATCACGACATCGTCTACGTCGCGGCGCTCGGCAGCCTGTGGGGACCGGGCGGCGAGCGCGGCGTCTACAAGACCACCGACGGCGGCCTGACCTGGGCGCGCATTCTCCATGTGGACGACGACACCGGCGCCACCGAATTGGTGATGGATCCCTGGAACAACAAGGTGATCTACGCGGCCACCTACCAGCGGCGGCGCGCCACCTGGGGCTTCAACGGCGGCGGTCCCGGCAGCGC
>JBEGVQ010000196.1:0-6429 GCA_041178345.1 Acidobacteriota bacterium
GTTCATCACGAACTGCACCGGGTCGTCCGAGAAGTCGACGATGTCGATCTTCTCGCCGCGCAGCTCGCGGATGATCGCCTGCACGCGCGTGCCTTTCATGCCGACGCAGGCGCCCACCGGATCGACGTCGCGCTCGCGCGAGTAGACCGCGACCTTGGCGCGATCGCCGGCCTCGCGCACGGCGCCGCGAATCATCACGGTGCCGTCGTAGATCTCGGGCACTTCCTGCTCGAACAACTTGATCAACAGGGCCGTGTCGGTGCGCGACAGCACGATCTGCGGGCCCTTGGCGCTCTTGCTGACGCCGCGGATGACGGCGCGGACGCGGTCGCCCTGGGCGTAGCTTTCGGCGCGCGACTGTTCCTTGCGCGGCAGCACCGCCTCGACGCGGCCAACCTCGACGATGATGTCGCCCTGCTCGAAGCGCTTGACCAGGCCGTTCATGACGTCGCCGACGCGCTGGTTGTACTCGTCGTAGACCTTCTCGCGCTCGGCCTCGCGGACCTTCTGGAAGATCACCTGCTTGGCGGTCTGCGCGGCAATGCGGCCGAGCACGTCGGTGCGCTTCTGGAACTCGAGCTGGTCGCCCACCTCGACGCCGGCGTCGTCGCCATAGATGCCCTTGGCCTCGGCCATGGAAATCTCCAGGTCCGGGTTGGTCACCTCGTCGACGATCGTCTTGAGGGCGAACAGTTCAATCTGGCCGTTTTCAGGGTTGAACTTCGCCTTGAGCTCTTCGCCGCCCTTGTAGAACTTGCGCGACGCGGTCACTACGGCTTCTTCCATCGCCTGGATGACGACCTCCGGCTCGATGTTCTTTTCCTTGGCCAGCGCCTCGATCGTCTGCATCAACGGGTTCGTAGTCATGGTTTCGGTCTTCAGCTATGTATGCCGGGGTGCGACACCCCGCAAGTACATCAAAATTCGAGTTCGAGGTGGGCGCGCTTGATCAGCTGCAACGGCAACCGCATCAGCTTCTTGCCCTCCGACTCAAACAACACGTGGTCGCCCTCGACACCTTTCAGCCGGCCGACGAACGCGGTTTGGCGTTCGACCGGTTGCGAGGTCACGACCTTGGCCCAGCGCCCGGCAAACCGCCGGTAGTCGTCGGCGTGACGCAGGGGCCGGTCCAGTCCCGGCGATGACACCTCGAAGGTGTAGCCGCTCGGAATCACGTCCTCGACGTCGAGCATCGTGCTCAACTCTTCGGCGACGCGCGCGCAATCTTCGATGCTGACGCTTTCTTCCGGCCTGGACGCAGGCCCCGGCCGGTCGACGATGACCCGCAGCACCTGCTGGCCACCTTCTCGCTTCAGCACCACGTCGAAAATGTCGAGGCCGTAGACCCCGGCCACCCGGGTCGCCATCTCTCGGACGCGTTCGAGCGGGCTCAAAAAGCCCCCTATAAAACACAAAGAGTGGGCTAAAAGGCCCACTCTGGTTAACCCAGACTAAGAACCGACCTCATAGTGTAACACGGGGGCAGAACGGGGTTCTCATCGGGTTCAAGCCCGGTAGTCCAACCTCGGAGGTTCCAGCCCGAGGGGGCTACCGGGGCCGGGCGACGAGGTCGTAGTCCTTGGCACCGACGATTTCGACGTCCACGAACGAGCCCATGGGGAAGGCCGATGGGTCGCAGTCGGTCAGGTAGACCACGGGGTCGATTTCCGGGGCCTGGCCGGGCAGCCGGCCCTGCAGGACCAGCTCATGCTCTGGCGAGGGGCCGTCCACCACCAGCCGGGTCTGCTCGCCGAGCCGGCGCTTCTGGCGGGCCGCCACGATTTTTTTCTGCCGTGCCATCAGGGCGTTCTGGCGCTTCTTCTTGGTGGCCGCGGGCACGTCATCGGCCAGTTCGTGGGCCGAGGTGCCTTCCTCGTGCGAATACGTGAAGACGCCGACGTGGTCGAAGCCAATCTCGGCAATGAAGCCCTCGAGCTCGGCGAAGTCGTCGGCCGTCTCGCCGGGGAAGCCGACGATGAAGGTGGTGCGCAGGGCAACGTTCGGGATGCGGGCGCGGATGTTCTCGAGCAGCCGCACGTACGACTGGCGCGTGCCGGGCCGCTTCATGCGCTTGAGCACCGCGTCGGAGGCGTGCTGTAACGGCAGGTCGATGTACTTGACCACCTTGTCGAGCTCGGCAATGGCGTCGATCACCTCGCCGGTGATGGTGGTGGGGTAGAGATACAGCAGGCGAATCCACTCGATGCCATCGACGCCGTTCAGCGCGCGAAGCAGCTTCGGCAGCGCGCCGCGTTCGCCGCGGTCGATGCCGTAAAAGGTCGAGTCCTGCGAGATCAGCAGCAGTTCCTTCACCCCCTGGGCGGCCAACTGGTGCGCTTCCTGGACGATCGACTCGATTGGCCGGCTGCGGTAGTGGCCGCGCATCTTCGGGATGATGCAGAAGGCGCACTTGTAGTCACAGCCCTCGGCAATTTTCACGTAGGCATAGTGCCCCGGCGTCACGCGCTTGCGCGGAGTGTTGGCGTCGTAAATGTAGGTGGGCAGGTCGATGCCAAAGACCGGCTGCTTGTGGAAGGTCATCGGGATGGCGCCGCTGGCCGGGCGCGCCTGTCCGGACATGAAGCCCGCGAGGCCCTCGACCTCGCCGGTCCCGTAGATCGCGTCGATCTCGGGAATCTCTTTCTTCAGTTCGTCGCGGTAGCGCTCGGCCATGCAGCCGGTGACCACGAGCTTGCGCCCGGCGGCCTGCTTCTTGAGCTCGGCCATCTCGAGAATGGTGTCGATCGATTCCTGCTTGGCGCGATCGATGAAGGCGCAGGTGTTCACCACCAGGACGTCGGCCTGCGACGCGTCGGCGGTGATCTCGTGCCCATCCTTCTCGGCCATGCCGAGCATGACCTCGGAATCGACCAGATTCTTGGGGCACCCCAAGGAGACGAACCCTATCTTCATTGCAACTTGCCAGTTTAACAGGAGTCCAGGAGATAAGGAGAAACGGCTCTTTATCTCCTGTTCTGCTGTTTATGGGTAGATCCGGTAGAGCATCCGGGGATAGGGAATCGTCTCGCGGACGTGCTCGAGGCCGCAGATCCAGCTGACGCAGCGTTCGATGCCCATGCCGAAGCCGCCGTGCGGCACCGAACCGTAGCGGCGCAGGTCGAGATACCACTCGAACGCTTCCTGCGGTAACTCGTGTTCCTTGATGCGCTGCAGCAGGAGGTCCAGGTCGTCCAGTCGCTGGCCGCCGCCGATGATCTCGCCGTAGCCTTCGGGCGCCAGCACGTCCACGCACAGTGCCTTGTCCATCTCGTTCGGGTCCGGCTTCATGTAGAACGCCTTGATCGCGGCCGGGTAATGCGTCACGCACACCGGGCGATCGAACTGCTCCGACAGCACGGTCTCGTCGGTGCCGCCGAGGTCGCCGCCCTTGACGAAGGGCAGGCCCTTGTCGAGCAGGATCTGAGCGGCCTGGTCGTAATGCAGTCGTGGGAACGGCGCCTTCACCGCTTCGAGCTTGCGGGTGTCACGCTCGAGGGTCTTCAGTTCCTTCTGCCGGCGATCCAGCACGCGCGCGACGACCGATGTGATCAGCCCTTCGGCGAGCGTGATCACGTCGTTCAGGTCGGCGTAGGCCATCTCCGGCTCGACCATCCAGAACTCGGTGAGGTGACGGCGGGTCTTGCTCTTCTCGGCCCGGAAGGTCGGGCCGAAGGCGTAGACCTTGCCGAGCGCCATGGCGTTGGCTTCGTTGTAGAGCTGTCCGCTCTGCGTCAGGTACGCCTTCTCGTGCTCGAAATACTCCACCGGGAACAGCGTCGTCGTCCCCTCGCACGCGGCCGGGGTGAAGATCGGCGTGTCGGCAAGGATGAAGCCCTGCTCGTTGAAAAAGTCACGGACCGCGTTGATGATCTCGTGGCGCACGCGCAGGATCGCCGTCTGGCGCTCGGCGCGGATCCACAGGTGCCGCCGATCCATCAGGTAGTCGACGCCGTGTTCCTTCGGCGTGATCGGGTAGTCGTGCGCCTCGTTCACCACCTCGAGGGCGCTGGCAATCAGCTCGTAGCCGCCGGCCGCCCGCTCGTCGGCGCGCACCGTGCCGGTGACGATGATGGCGCTCTCCTGGCTCAGGTGATCGGCCTTGGCGAAGGTCGCCTCGTCCACGTCCTTCTTGCCCATGACGACCTGCAGGAACCCGGTACCGTCGCGGAGGACGAGAAAGTGAATCTTGCCGCTGGACCGCCGGTTGTGCAGCCAGCCCTTGATGGTGACCGATGCCCCGACGTGTTCGCCAATCTTGTTGATGTAGGTTTGATTCATCTGTGTCTCTGCGGTTGGGGCAGACCCCTCGGTGCTCCCTACTCGGGGTCCGACCCGGCCTGCCCCATCATCTCGTCGCCGACGTTAAGGAGCGATTCGAATCGTTCTCGCGCTTTCACGGCGCGCTCCAGCACCGGCCGCCGCTCGGCGGCGATCGCCAGTTCGAACATCCAGGCGCCGTCGTAGCCCACCTTCTGGAAGGCCAGCAGCGCGGCATCCCAGTCGACCACGCCCTGGCCCGGCACCAGGTGATCGTCGGTCCGCCCGCGGTTGTCGTGCAGGTGCGTCGTCAGCAAGTGGCCGGAGCAGGTTTCAATGGCCTCGACCACGTCGCCCATCAGCCGGGCGTGACCGACATCCATGCAAATGCCCAGCCCGCTCGCCTCGATCTCGCTTTCCAGCAGGTCGACCAGTGACGACGCGGTCGACAGGGCGTTGGGAATCACCTCGACCGCCAGCCTGACGCCAGCGCCGGTGGCGACCGGCGACAGCTCCTCCAGACTGCGGATCATCGACGGCACGTGATTGTCGGCCGCTGACCCGTGCGGCGCCGGCACGCCGCAGTGAAGCACCAGCACCCGGTAGGGCACCAGAGTGGCGAGATTGAGCGCGGCCGCGGTTTCCTCCACGGCGCGCCTGCGCCGGGGCTCGTCCGCGGCGGCCAGTGAATAGCCCTCGCGCCACGTGCCGTTCGCGTATGCGGCCGCCATCGGCGCGTGCAGCGAGTGCAGCGTCAGCCGCGTGTCGTCGAGCCACTCGGCCAGCGCCAGCGCGGCGCGGCGGTCGTGGTAGTCGAAATGGTCGCGCACCGCGAACACCTCGACCGCTGCGAAGCCATGCGCCGCGATCTCGACCAGGTGGTCGCGGTCAAGGCGGTCGCTCAGATAGAGGTGAGTGGATACGCCAAACACAGTGGTTTCGTCAGGCTCAAGCCCCAGGCCCCACGCCTATGTTACAGCCACTCGCTGAGCAGGTCCTGCAGGCGCGCGAACCGGGGATACTTTGCCAGGTTCGCTTTGACGTGGCTGAGCGTGCGCGGAATGTACTGAATATAGACCGTGTTGTTGCGGCCGGTGGTCATGTAGCCGAACGTGCCGAGCGCCTTGAGATTGCGCTGCAGCGCCATCAGGTCGAACCGGCGCCGGAACTCGGCCTGGTCCTCGGCGTGGCGCAAGCCCTTCAGGGCCAGGAAGAACGCGATCAGCTCATCGACCTGCGGCGCCGCCAGGTCGACGTAGGCGTCGCGCAGCAGCGAGGCCAGGTCGTAGGTATCGGGCCCCATGCGGGCGTCCTGGAAGTCGATGATGTAAAGCGAGCCGCCGTGCCACATCAGGTTGCGGCTGTGGTAATCGCGGTGGCACAGCACGCGCGGTTCGCCCGCGAGTTCCTCGACCACCGCCGACCATTCGCCGCGCAGCGCCTCCCGGCGCGCCTCGCTCAGTGACGCGCCCTTGTAGGCCAGCAGGTAGTGTTTGACGAAAAACTCGAGTTCCCAGGTGAGCTTCTCGACGTCGAAGGCGATCTGGTACGGCGGGTACTCCGGCGACCGCAGCTCCTCGCCGCGCTGCTGCATGTGCGCGATGAACGACACAGCCTGCCGGTACAGCGCGGCATGCTCGGCCGGCGTCGTGGCGCCCAGGTGCGCCTGCAGCGTAACGTCGCCGAGGTCCTCGAGGCCGAGCACCCCCAACTCGTTCGAGTGATGCAGGATGGCCGGCACGGGAACCGGGATTTGCCGGAGCAGGCGCGCGATCGCCACGAACGGCATCCGCTCGAACTCGATTGGTCCCTGGTGCAGGGCCAGCACGACGGGCTGCTCGTCTTTGAGAAGCACCCGGAAGTAGCGGCGATCGGACGCGTCACCGGTGAGCGGCATCACCGTCGTGACGCGAGGGGTGAGGCCGTGCAGGGCGAGATACTGTTCGAGTCTTGGATCCACAGGGAGTTGAAAGTTGAAAAGTTGAAAAGTTGGTAGTTGAAGTCGAGAGTTTCAGTTTCAGGTCAGAACGGAACGGCGACGACGTCATTGTCGCGCATTACGAGTGAGCAATCGACATGCTTCGCGCCGGCTGGCACCGTGACGCCGTCGGCCACCACGCAGCGGGTGAGCACCGCGCCGGCGCCGATTCGCACGTCGTCCCACAGCACGGT
>JBEGVQ010000197.1:0-6948 GCA_041178345.1 Acidobacteriota bacterium
GTCCGCCGCCACCGCGCGAGTCGATCGACAGCATCGGGATGGGCGCGTACCATTTGACGTCGCCCCCGGACGCCGAGATGGTCTGCACCTGGTTGGTGCCCTCGCGGAACCGCACGGTCATGGGGGCGATGCCGGCGAGCGCAATGCGCCTGCCGTCGGGCGACCAGGTCGGCGTGCCAGGCTGCGGCAGCGAGTCGTGAATCTTGGTGACGCGGCCGGTCTCGAGGTCGAGAATCGACATCTCGGCGACGCGCCACATGCCGTCGACGTTGAAGAAAACGAGGCGCTTGCCGTCAGGCGAGAACGACGCGCCCTGCGGCTGGGTGGTGAGGTTCGTCACCTTGCGGCTCTGGCCGCTCTTCATGTCGCGGATCCAGAGCTGCAACTGCTCGCTGTCCTTGTCGGACGAGTAGACCAGCGACGCGCCATCCGGCGACCACGACGGGTCGGTGTCGAGCGCCGCGTCCTTCGTCACGTTGACCGCCGCCCCGCCGACCGGCATCACGTAGATGTCGCCGACGGCCGCAAAGGCGATCTGCGTGCCGTCTGGAGAGATGACCGGCCGCACGATGCCCAGGGCTTTGCGCGGCGTGGTCGAGGTGAAATCGCGCACCCGCCGCGTGTACTGCGGACGGGTCACCTGCAGGGTGGCCGTGAAGTCGAGTGTCTGCATGGGCAGCCCGGCCAGCGACCGCCTGCGGATCTTGCCGTCCGAGACGTAGATGACTTCCGAGGATGAGGCCCAGGCGGCGCGGAACGCGAACACGTTCTCGGCGCCGGTCACGGGCTTGCCATCCAGTTCGAAGCGCGTCTCGCGGCCCGCGGTCACGTGATACAGCAGCTGGCCACCCGGCCCCCAGGACGGCGCGTCGACGCGCGCGCCCGTGACGGTGCGGACTTTCCGCTCGGCACCGGTGGCCAGGTTGATCACCCAGACGCCGTCGTAGGCATCGCGCGACGAGGCAAACGCAATCTCGGTGTCGTCTGGCGACCAGGTCGGCATGAAGTCTTCGCCCGGGGCCTTGGTCACCTGGGTGATCGCGCCGGTCCGGGTGTCGAGCATCCAGATGTTGTAGTCACTGCCCATCGGGTCGCCCCGGTCCGACGAGAACGCCACCCGTGTGCCGTCGTGCGACCAGATCGGCTCGCGATCGTCGAAGGTTCCCCACGTCAGCTGGCGCTGGTTGGTGCCATCGGGGTCGATCGACCAGATGTCGTAGCCGCCATCGCGATAGGCAAAGTACGTGATGGTGCGGCCGTCGGGCGACCACATGGGCTGGCGGGCATCGTTGAACGGATCGGTGATGCGCGTCATCGTGCCGCCGGTGGCCGGCAGCGTCCAGATGCTGCCCTGCATGTCTACGGCGAGCGTGCTGCGGTCGGGCGAGACGGCCACCGACATCGAGGTGCCCTCGCTGACGGTGACATCGATCGGCGCCGCCACCTGAGCCACCCGCGGCGGGCGCTGCGCCACGCCGGACGAGGACACGACCGACAACAGAACAGCGGTAGCAAGCGCGATGCGGCGAGTGATCACCAGACCTCCGTTGGCTCAGTGGGATTTGTGAATCAGATGAATCCGTGAAATCTGTGAAAATCTGTGGCTGTAATTTTCAAATCGGCGGCCGGCGCAGGTGCCACTCGGTGGCACGCTCGAAGGCATCGCCAATCCGCAGCAGCGTCGCCTCGTCAAAGGCGCGGCCATACAACTGCAGGCCGATCGGCAGCGCCGGCGGGCCGGCCGAAAAGCCGCACGGCAGCACCAGGGCGGGCAGGCCGGTCATGTTGCCCAGGAACGAATTGCCACCGCGGAAACGCGCCGGGGTCGAACCCGGCTTGACGTCGGTGGCCGCCAGTTCCGGCGTCTCGAGCAGCCCGGCCACCGCGGTATTCGCGGGCACCGCCATGCAATCGCACGTGGTGAACACCGCGGCCATCTCGTCCATCAACATCGTCCGGATGCGCAGGGCCTTGATGTAGTCGGTGGCGGGATAGAACCGGGCCGCATCCAGTCGCTCGCGGACGATCGGGTCGAACAACTCCGGGGTCTCGCGCAGGCGCTTCTCGTGGAACTGCGCCGCTTCCGCCATGGCGATGATCCACCCCGCCGAGGTCGCATACTGGGCGTGGGGCACGTCAACGTCCACGACCGTGGCACCGAGCGCGCGCAGCGTGGCGACGGCCTCGGCGTACGCACGCGCGCTGTCGGCCTGGGCGCCCTCGGCAAAGTGGCGGGTCGGCACGCCGATCCGGAGGCCTTTCAGCCCGCCGCCGAGCGCCTTGACGTAGTCAGGGACGGCGTCGCGCGTGCAGGTGCGATCCAACGGATCGGCGCCGGCGATCACTTGCAGCATGGCGGCCGCGTCCTTGACGCTGCGCGTCATCGGCCCGGCATGATCCAGCGTCCACGCCAGGGTGGTGACGCCGTGCCGGCTGACGCGGCCATAGGTTTGCTTCAATCCGACGATGCCGCAAAACGCGGCTGGACCACGAATCGAGCCGCCGGTGTCGGTGCCGATGGACAGCGGCACCATGTGCGCCGCCAGCGCCGTGCCCGATCCGCTCGAGGACCCGCTGGGCGTCCGCGCGGGATCCCACGGGTTGCGCGACGGACCAAAGCCCGAGACTACGCCGCTCCCCATGGCGAACTCGAGCAGGTTCAGCTTGCCGACCAGGATCGCGCCGGCGGCGGCCAGCCGGGCGGTGATGGTGGACTCGAAATCCGTCACCTGCGTCGCGGTGACCTTGGAACCATTCGTGGTGCGAATGCCCCTGGTGGCCAGGATGTCCTTGGGCGCGTAGGGAATGCCGTGCAACGGGCCGCGATAGCGGCCGCGCACGATCTCCTGTTCGGCGGTGGCCGCGGCTGCCCGCGCCTGTTCAGGGGTCACCGTGATGAACGCATTCAGCTTTGGATTGAGCGCCTCGATCCTCGCGAGATACGCGTTGGTCAGTTCTACCGGCGAGATCTTCTTCGCCTTGATCAGGGCGGCTTGCTCCGCCGCGGATTGAAACAGGACGGCCGCGTCGAGCGCCACGGCTAACGCCTCACCAGGAACACCAGGCCCGGCTCGACCGCGTCTGGAATCTCCAGGTCGCGAACGGCCTGGGTCTGATCGAGATTGCGCTGCACCGCAACCCGGCTCACCTCGAGGCGCTGCTCATCGAAACTCCCCGACAGCAACGATGCGGCGCTTCGAAGCGCCGCGCCCGTCACCTGCGGCGTGGCTTGCGCCGCCAGATCCGCAGCCACCACACCGGAGAATCCCAGGGCCGTCAGAATCTGCAGGACGTCACGGCGACTAACTTGCGTGTTCGAGTGACTGTGGTCCATGGTAATCCGCCTCACGCCAACATCCTCGCCGCGAACGCGGCCCGCTGCTGGCAACTCGCCACGGGCGCCAATCCCGAGTCGCGCAGGTCGGCAGCCCGATCGATGGCCGGGACGATCAGGTCGAGTTCGGGGCCTTCGGCCGCGCCAGTCAGGATCTCGCGAATCGGGTGGAACAGCCCTTTGCCCTTAAGGCCGGTGCGGTCCTTCACACGGCCAGCCATGGCGCGGAACGTCTCCTTGTCCACCAGCCGCAAGCCACTCGACAGTTCCGCCGCCAATGCCGCGGCGACTTCCGGCAGCCCAGTTTCGTTCTCGAGCGGCGCCGCGGGCTCGAGGAATACACTCTCGAGCCGATCGGCGAGTTGCGGCAACCGGTCCACCGACGTCGCCATGGCGGGCAGCACGCTTTCAAGCCAGGCGCGGCCCTCAGCCGACAGCGGACCGACGAGTTGTTTGCGCGCGCGCAGGTGAGGCTCGGCCAGATCCGCCAGGCGGCCGGGCGGGCACAGCTTCAGGTAGTGACGATTCACCCACGCCAGCTTGTCCTCGTCGAACACGCCGGCGCTGTGCGCGACGCTCTCGAGCCGGAAGCGGCGCGCCAGCTCCTCGGCCGGCAACAACTCTTCGTTCTGCCCTGGCGACCAGCCGATCAGCGCGAGGTAGTTCACCAGCGCTTCCGGCAGGTAGCCTTTGTCGCGGAACTCGCGCACCGACGTGGCGCCGTGCCGCTTCGACAGCGGCGCGTGGTCCGGCCCCATGACCAGCGACAGGTGCGCAAACGCCGGCGGGGTGTAGCCGAACGCCTCGTAGAGCAGGATCTGCCGCGGCGTGTTCGAAATGTGATCCTCGCCGCGAATCACATGCGTCACCTTCATCAGCTCATCGTCTATCACCACGGCGTAGTTGTAGGCCGGAATGCCGTCGGAGCGCACCAGCACCGGATCGCCAATGACATCGGTGTGGAACGTGACCGGACCGCGCACCACGTCGTTGAACGTGACCTCGCGTCCTTCCGGCACGCGCAAGCGGATGACAGCCGCCTCGCCATTGGCGCGGCGCGCCTCGGCTTCGGGACGCGGCAGGTCGCGGCAGGTACCGGGGTACTTCGGGGGCAGTGCCGCGGCCAGTTGCGCCTTGCGCTGGGCGTCGAGCGTCTCCGCGGAGCAGAAGCAGTAATAGCCTTTTCCCTCGGCCAGCAGGCGGGCTGCATGATCGGCATAGGTCTGCATGCGCTCGGTCTGGCGATAGGGGCCGTACTCGCCGCCCGCCTCGACGCCTTCGTCCCACTGCAAGCCCATCCATCGCAGATCGGCCAGGATGGCCTGTTCCGATGCCTTCGTCGAACGCTCGAGGTCGGTATCCTCAATCCGCAGGATGAACGTGCCGCCCTGTCCGCGAGCCAGCAACCAGTTGAACAGCGCAGTACGGGCATTGCCGACGTGCAGGTGGCCGGTGGGCGACGGGGCGAAGCGAACTCTCATGGGTGGCATCCGATCTTAACGTATGCTTCCCCTTTCCCCTGACTTGGAGGTCACCTCATGGTACGAAGCGTTTTGACAGGATTCGGCGTGGTACTATTCGCGGGTCACACGTTCGCCCAGGCGCCGGCACCCGCCGCGGCCCCCGGCCCTTACGACGCGGCGCTCGCCGCGGCTCCGGCCAACATGCGCGAAGGCGCAATGGTCATCAAGTGGAAGGCTGACGGCACCTACGACACACTCCGTCCCGGCACCAACCGGCTGATGTGCTACGACCAGGCCGGCGACGCGGGTGAGCAGCCGATCTCGTCGCAATGCACGAGCGTCGGCAATCTCGAGCGCGTCAAGCAGAACAAGATTTACGAAGCGAAGATCGCCGATCGCACGGCCCGCGAAGCGGCCTTGACTGAGCTCGAGAAGGCCGGCACGCGCGTGAAGCCGGAATTCGGCTCGGTGTTCTACACGCGGCAGGGTAAGGATGCGACGGCGATGCGCCTGCACGTGACGATCGCGGTTCCGAACGCCACGGCGGCGTCGCTGGGCATCCCGGACAACAACAAGATGGGCGGCGCGTGGATCATGGCCGCGGGCACGACCGCGGCGCACATCATGACGCCCGGGAGCTAAGCGCTCACCAGCAAGGCCACGGCGTGGCAAGCCATCGCTTCGCCGCGGCCCATGCTATCGACCCCTTCGTTGGTCTTCCCTTTCACGCTCACCGCCGCCACCTCCACCTGCAGCGCGGCGGCCAGGTTGCCCCGCATCGCCGCCAAGAACGGCAGCAGCTTCGGCTTCTGCGCAATCACCGTCACATCCACGTTCGAGACGCGATAACCGGCGGCATGCACGTGGGCGAGCGCACCGCGCAGCAACGCGATGCTGTCGGCGCCCTGCCACTTCGAATCGGTATCGGGAAACAGGCGGCCAATGTCGCCCGCGGCCGCCGCGCCGAGCACCGCGTCGGTCACGGCGTGACAGACGATGTCGGCGTCGGAGTGGCCGTCGAGACCGCGGTCGTGCGGAATGGTCACACCGGCCAGGATCAGCGGCCGGCCGGCGACCAGCCGGTGCAGATCGTAACCGTTGCCGATGCGGATCTGGCGATGGCTGAAGCCATCGGCCTCCGAACGTCGGTTGGTTTGCAGAGCGACGGCTTTCGCCGTCGCGAGATCTTCCGGCGTGGTGATCTTCATGTTGCCTGGATCGCCCTCAACGAGATGGACCGGGAGGCCGAGGCGCTCGACGAGCATCGCCTCGTCGGTCACGTCAATCTCGCTGCCGGCGGCGAGCGCGCGGGCCAGCACGTCGCGGCGAAAGGTTTGCGGCGTTTGCGCGAGGAACACCGATTCGCGCGGCACCGTGGCGGTGACCGGCCGCGAGCCGTCGGCCATGCCGGGCCCGGCCTGCTTGACCGTGTCGCGCACCGGGATGGCCGCAATCGCCGCGCCATGGGCAATCGCCGCGTCGATCGCGCGGCCGATCACGGCGGCCGTCACAAACGGGCGCGCCGCGTCGTGGATCAGGATGATGTCCGCGCTGGCCGCGGTCTTCGCAAACGCCTGGCTCACCGAGTCCTGGCGCCGCGCCCCTCCCGCGACGAACGTGAGCGGCTTGCCGGCGCCGTCCGCCCATGCGGCAGTCGCGCTCGCCAAGTGATCCGGCGGCACCGCCACCACGATCTCGTGAATGCGATCGCTCGCCACCAGGGCGTCGATGCTCAAGTCGAGGATCGAGCGGCCGCCGAGTTCCAGAAACTGCTTGGGGCGGTCGGCGCCAAGCCGGACGCCCCGTCCCCCGGCGGCAATGATGGCGGCTACGTGCATGCGGATCGGCCGATTGTACTCCGGCCCTTGCCGGCCCGCCGGCCCGAGCCTCAGCCCTTGACGCCGGCCATGCGCAGGAAGGCCATCATCGGGCACCAGCGGGTAAACGCCGACTGGAACAGGTTCAGCCCGACAAACGCCGTAAACCACAGGAAGCCGGGATGCACATACATCCCCAGTAGCACACTGGCCATCACAAAAGCCCCAGCAATCAATCGCAACATCGGTTCTACGGTCATCGGGCAGGCCCTCCGTCGGCCTCGGGAATGAACAGCACGGGAATCGCGCAGGTCTGCAACAGCGGCTCGCCCAC
>JBEGVQ010000198.1:0-6231 GCA_041178345.1 Acidobacteriota bacterium
ACAACCTGATCGGCCGCGACGCCGGGTGCGCCGTGTGCCTCGACGTGCCGAACATCTCGCGCCGGCACGCCCGCATCGTCATCACCGGACGCGACGCCACGATCGAAGACCTTGGCAGCACGAACGGGACGTTGCTCGGCGACGAGAAACTGGTCGAAGCGAAGCCCCTGCGCGAGGCCGATCGGATTCAGCTCGGCAACGCCGTGCTGACCTTTCACTTCGCACCGAATGTCCCGCCGAAGGTCACGCTGCCGACGGCGGAACCCGGCCAGTAGGCGCGCTCCAGGCCGGTTACTGAACCGGGATGTACACCCCAGGGCCGGCCAGAAATGCCGTGGTCAGCTGGACGCTGGCGAGTCCAGTGATGCCCGAGGGCACATTGAAGTAGAGCAGGTATTGGTCGACGGCTCCGGGATACCCGATCGCCTGCGTGATCGGCGCCGACTGGCCGTTGACCAGCACGGTGACCGGCGCGTTCACCTGCAGTTGCGGCGACGCGGGAAAGGCCTGCCCGGGCTCCACCGCCGGACGCGTCGGCCCGAGTCCGCTGGCCACGAGCGTCAGGCGTTCCCCGGCCACTGCGGGTCGCGAGTTCGACACCGGGCTGGTGTCGGCGTGGAGAATCGAGACCACTTGCGGGGCGTTGCCTGGATAGAGGGTCATCACCCAACGAGCCAAGCCGCCGCCATTCACGCGACGATAGGCGGGATCCTCGACCACGGACGCCTGCCGCTGGGCGACGGCCGGGAGTCCGATTGGCAGGGCGGTGCCGCCGATCGTCCCGCGCACGCCGACATAGGCCCCGGTGCCGCCGACAATGCTGACGTTCGACGACAGCTGTGCGGCGGGAGATCCCGGCGGCGCTGGCCCATTGGCAAACCCCTGGCCCATGATCGTGCCCATCGCGACGCCGTTCGCGTCCTGAATTTCCCACACGTGCTGAATCATGCTCAGCCTGGCCACATCCGCAATCGCCGCCCCCGGCGTAAGCGTCGCGGTCGAGAGGCCAAACTTGGTGAATCGGTAGGAATGGAGTCCTTTGACGGTCTGACCGTTGATGGCGTAGATGTCGAGGAACCCGGTCCCGTTGGTCCAGCTCGGCATGAGGGACACTGGAACGATGGCGGAACTGGTCGCGAACTTCGTCACGTCGGCCGTGTCTTCGTTGTAGTTCACGCCGTTGCGTTCGTCGAGGACGAGGATCGTGGGGGTCCCCAACTGCTGCGCCGCCGCGCGCGGCGGCAAGGCGCCTACGCAGAGACCGAACACGAGCCCGATGACGATGGTCTTCTCTTTCACGGAACCTCCCTGATGCGCGGCCCCTGACGAGGCGCCGCTATCTATTGAGGCGCCATGGTAGGCGCGCGCCGCTTGCGAAGACCTGCGAGGGACGGGGGAATGCCGGGGGAGATTCAGGAGATCAGGATGCCGGTCGCCGACCGGCATCCTGTCACGGCTCAGGCCTTGCCGAGCACCTGCTTGAACACGACCATGGCCTTCTGCATGTCGTCCATGGTGCCGAGCGAGATGCGGGCGTAGGTCTTCTCCATGGGCGGGAAGTCGCGGCCGACGGCCACGCCTTGCGCGCGGCAGGCATCGCGGAATTCGACGGCCGGCTTGCGGATGTTGACGAAGATGAAGTTGGTCTGCGAGTCGGGCGAGTCGAAGCCCATGGCCTTGAACTGGCCCTGGGTCCAGGTGCGGACGCGCGTGTTCTCGCCCTTCTCCCATTCCATGTGGGCGGTGTCTTTGAGTGCGGCGATACCCGCCACCGCCTGCAGCTCGTTGATGCTGCCCAGGCCCCAGGCGCGGCCGACCTTGGTCATGGTCTCGGGCTGGCCAACGGCGTAGCCCATGCGCATCCCGGCCATGCCGTAGGCCTTCGAGAACGTGCGCGAGATGAAGACGCCCGGCAGCTCCAGCGCCAGCTTCACCATCGAGCCTGAACCCGGCAGGGTGGCATATTCGAGGTAGGCCTCGTCGATCAGGATGCCGGTCTCGGGCGACCGCTGCTTGATGATGCGGACGGCCTGCTCGATATCGGCCATCGTGTGCACGCTCGACGTCGGATTGTTGGGGTTGCACAGGAAGACGAGGCCCGAGCCGACGGCGCCCCGGATCAACGCCTCGAGATCGAGGCGTAGCCTGGCGTCGACCGGCGTCAGCTTGACCGGGGCGTTGATCTGGCGAGCCGTGCCGGCCGGCTGCGAGTACGACGGATCCGCGGTCACAAAGGCGCGGTCGGTGTTGCAGTAGGCCATGACCGCCGCGGTCAGGATCTCGCCGGAGCCGGTGGAGAGGATGACGTTCTCGGGCTTCGCGCCGGAGAAGGTCGCGACGGTTTCCACGAACGTCTGGAGGGTGGGCGGCGGATAGCCCAGCCCGAGGTTCTTGGACGGATGCGCCTTCAACGCCTCGATGACCTTGGGGCTTGGCCCCCGCAGGTTCTCGTTACTGCTGAGGCGAATCGCAATGGGCGGTCCGTCCTGCGGGCGCCGCCCGCCACCCTGACCCTGGACGAAGGCCAGCAACTCCTCGTTGCCGTAGCCGATGATGTGCGCCGCGGAAGCCGCGGCCGCCGTGCCCACCCCAAACCGCCGAACGAACTCGCGACGTGAAAACGCCATAATCAATCCTCCGCGAGGCGCATGGTAGCACCAGATGCGTGCTTTATCGTGACGAACGCGCAATCGCGCCCTGGGGCCCGGCGCGGAGATACTGGGCCGGCCACGCGATCGCCTGCCCCAAGGCGTGTGCCGCGTGCAGGGGGAAGTACGGGTCCCGTAACAACTCGCGGGCTAGCAACACGGCGTCGGCCTGACCGCTCGCGATGATCTGCTCGGCTTGCGACGGCTCGGTAATCAATCCCACCGCGCCGGTCAGGATGCCGGCATCACGGCGGATTCGCTCGGCAAACGGCGCCTGGTACCCCGGCCCGACGGGAATCTTCGCGTGCGCCGCATTACCGCCAGACGAACAGTCGATGAAGTCGACGCCGAGCGGCTTCAGTTGGCGGGCCAACTCCACCGATTGCTCGATGTCCCAGCCGCCCTCGAGCCAATCGGTTGCCGAGATGCGCACGAACACGGGCAGGTGCTCGGGCCACACGCCGCGCACCGCGGTGACCACTTCGCGGACGAACCGCGTGCGGTTGTCGAACGACCCGCCGTAGTGGTCCGTGCGCTGGTTGCTGAGCGGCGACAGGAATTCGTGCAGCAGGTAGCCATGCGCGGCGTGGATCTCGATCACGCGCACGCCCGCGGCCAGCGCGCGCCGCGCGGCGTCGGCAAACGCCGCGGTGACGCGGGCAATGCCGTCGACGCCGAGCGCCTGCGGCATCGGGTAATCGTCGGCAAACGGGACCGCGCTCGGGGCGAGCACATCGGGCCAGCCACCGTCGGCCACCGGCACCGCGCCGCTCCCGCTCCATGGCCGGCAGGTGCTGGCCTTGCGGCCGGCATGCGCCAGCTGCATCCCGGCGACACTGCCCTGCCCGTGGATGAAGCGAACGATGCGCGACAGGAAGTCGACGTGGTCGTCCTTCCAGATCCCGAGGTCCTGCGGGCTGATGCGGCCCTCGGGCGTGACCGCCGTGGCCTCGGTCAGTACGAGGCCGGCGCCACCAACGGCCCGGCCGCCCAGGTGCACCAGGTGCCAGTCGTTGGCAAAGCCATCGTCGCTCGAGTACTGGCACATCGGCGACACGAACACGCGGTTGGAAAAGGTCTGGCTGCGAATAGTGAGGGGATCAAAGAGGTCCGGCATGGGTGCCACCACGGTAGCGTACCCATGCCCCCTGGCAGGCAACCCTTCCACCTCCGCGCCAGGCGCTACGGCGGACAAGAAAGGGTTGCCTCCACCTCAGGTTGAACTACCTGGCTGCCGGCAGCGGTCCGACCGGCTTGAGCGCCGCCGGCTTCGCGCCGGGCGCGCCGAGCGCGTCGTACATTGCCGGCACCGCCGCGATCAGGTCGTTGGTGTCACTGACGAGCTTGACCATGTCCTCGCGCAACTCGCCCGCCGTGCGGATCTGCTGCACGGTCGGCATCGAAGTCGAGTTCATGATCTGGCCCTTGGTCTGCCCGAGCTGTCCTCGGGTATTGGCCTGCTGACCACCACCACCGCCACCGCCGCCCTGACCCTGGCCCACGCCGAGGCGCCGCCGCAGATCCGCAAGCTTGGTGTTGACGTCGGCCAGCGCCGTCTTGCCCGCAGCCGGCACACTGGCCGCGGTCTTGACCAGGCCCTCGGCGGCCGTCACCTGCGCGGCCAGGATGGTGACCGCCTCGGCCGCGGCGTTGGCGACGCGCTGAAGGTCGTGCAGCCCGAGCGCCGTGTCGTGCCAGGTCTTGCGCTCGGCCTCGGTCATCGGCATGTCCTTGTCGCCGCTCACCCGGACCGACTTGGTGGCGACGTCCTTGCCGTCCACCACGAGGGTGACCCGGTAGTCGCCGGGCATCACGTTGGGGCCGTTATTACCGCCACCGCCGAAGCCACCGCCACCGCCGCCTCCCTGCGGCTGGCCCGCCAACGGCAGCAGCGGCTGGTGACGCAGGTCCCAGTGGACGCGGTTGATCCCGGCGGCGCGCGCGGTCTCGAGGTCGTTGCCGCTGATCTCGCGGACCTGGTTGCCGGCGGCATCGCGAATCCGCAGCGCGACGTTGGTCTGCGGCTTCGACAGGTAATAGCTGATCGCCGCGCCGTAGGTGGGGTTCTTGCCGAAGAACGGCTTGTCGCTGACAAACCCGCGATCGTTGGCGGGGTTGAACTGCATGGCGCCGCGGATATCGAACAGGAACGCATCGCTCTTGGCCGCGTCCGCGTACTGCTGCAGCGGCGTGGCATCGTCCAGGATCCAGATGCTGCGGCCGTGCGTGGCGACAATCATGTCGTTGTCGCGCGGATGGAAAATAATCTCGTGGATCGGCACGGTCGGCAGGTTCGACTTGATCCGCATCCACTTGCCGCCGCGATCGGGGCTGACGAAGATGCCGAACTCGGTGCCGGTGTAGAGCACGTTGGGGTTCTTCGGATCCTCGGCCATCGCGGTCACCGCGTGGCCCTTCGAGATCCCCTCGCCAATCGAGCGGAAGTTGTTGCCGCCGTCAACGCTGGCGTAGACGTAGGTGCCCATGTCGTTGGCGCGATGGTTGTCGAACGTCGCGTAGACCACGTTGACCTCGTGGGCCGAAGCGGTGAGGCGCGACACGTACGAGTTCTTCGGCACGCCCGGGAACTTGCCGGTGATGTTGGTCCAGGTCTTGCCGTCCTTGGTCATGTGGACCTGGCCATCGTCGGTGCCGGCATAGAGCACGCCCGCCTGCTTGGGTGACTCGACCAGCTGCACGATGTTGCCGTAGGACTGCACGCCGTCGTTCTTGGCAATGGTGAATTCCTTCGCGGTGACGCCCATCAGCGTCAGGCCTTCGCGATCGGTCGCCTCGGTCAGGTCGGGGCTGATCGCGGTCCAGCTCTGGCCGCGGTCGGTGGACTTGAACACCTTGTTGGCGCCGACGTAGATGGTCGCCGGGTCGTGCGGCGACATCAGGATCGGCGTGTTCCAGTTCCAGCGGTACGGCGCCTCGCCGCGCGCCGGCAGCGGCCGGATGGTCTTGCGCTCATTGCTGACCTTGTCGATGCGCGAGATGTTGCCGTCCTGCGATTCGGCATAGATGATCCGCGAATTGGTGGGATCGATCTGCGCCTCGAAGCCGTCGCCGCCGTGAATCTGGAACCACTGGTCGTTGGCAATGCCGGTGCGGCTGCGCACCGCGGTCGGGCCGCACCAGGTGTAGTTGTCCTGCAGGCCGCCGCACACGTGGTAGGGCGACTCCATGTCATAGGTGACGTGGTAGAACTGGCCCAGGTCCATGTTGTAGACCGCTTCCCAGGTCGCGCCCTTGTCCCAGCTGATGCCGATGCCGCCGTCGGTGCCGTCGATGATGTGGTTCGAGTTCTTCGGGTTGATCCACATCGCGTGGTGATCCGAGTGCAGCGCGCCGTTCTCGATGAAGGTCTTGCCGCCATCGTCCGAAATGTGAATCTGCACGCCGAGCACGTAGATGCGCAGGTCATTGTTGGGATCGATCCGCACCTGGCTGAAGTACATCGGACGCGGATTCGTGTTCGACATCTTGCGCCACGACAGCCCGGCATCGTCCGACCGGTACGTCCCGCTTTCGGTGGCGTGCTCGATGCGCGCGTACAGGATGTTGGGGGTCGCGCGATACC
>JBEGVQ010000199.1:0-3636 GCA_041178345.1 Acidobacteriota bacterium
TCCTGGCCCATGCCCGACTGGCCCTTGCTCGACATCACGCCCGACACGGTGAACGGCTGGTTGTTGATGCGGATGATCTGGCCGACCGGATCTACGTCCGGGCCGAACAGCTGCTCGTGAACGACGGAGCCGAGCACGGCGACCTTGGCCGCGGACGCGACATCGGCCGGGCTGAAGAAGGCGCCGGTGGCCGTGGGCCACGAGCGGATCAGCGGCAGGTCCACATCGGTGCCCTGGATCTGCGTGCCCCAATTGAGGTTGCCGGCCACGACCTGGCCACGGGTGTTCACGCCCGGCGCGATGTACTGCACGCCCGGGACCTCGGCAATGGCCTGCGCGTCTTCGGGCGTCAGCGTGCTGGCGTTGCCCTGGCCCGTGCGGACGCCGGCCGACATGAAGTTGCCGGCGCTCACCATGATCATGTTGGTGCCGGCGGCCTGGATCTGCGTTTCGATCGACGACTGTGCGCCGGTGCCGAGGGCCACCATGGTGATCACCGCGGCGACGCCGATGATCATGCCGAGCATGGTCAGCGACGTGCGCATCTTGTTACGGGCCAGCGCCTTGAGGGCGACGCGGAACACCATCAGTAGGCTCATGGCTTACACGGCCTCCGCTTCGACGGGCAGGTCGGCGAGTTCCTCGGCCGCCATGCGGCGATCGGTCACCGGCTGATCGGTGACGACCAGGCCGTCGCGGAACGAGACGATGCGTGTGCCATGTTCGGCGATGTCGTGTTCGTGGGTGATCAGCATGATGGTGATGCCGCGCTCGATGTTCAGGCGCTGGAACAGCTCCATCACTTCGATGCTGGTCCGGGAATCCAGGTTGCCGGTGGGCTCGTCGGCGAGGATGATCGACGGGTTGTTGACCAGCGCCCGCGCGATCGCGACGCGCTGCTGCTGGCCGCCGGATAACTGGTTGGGATGATGAGTGGCGCGATCGGCCAGGCCGACCGCGGCCAGCATGTCTTTCGCGCGTTGGTGACGTTCCGAGGTCTTCATCGCCGAGCCGCCGTACAGCAGCGGCAGTTCGACGTTGTCGAGCGCCGAGGTGCGCGACAACAGGTTGAAGCCCTGGAACACGAACCCAATCCTGGTGTTGCGCACCGCCGCCAGGTCGTTCTTCGACATCTGCGACACGTCCTGGCCATCGAGGAAGTACTGGCCGGACGTCGGCTGCGCCAGGCAGCCGACGATGTGCATGAAGGTCGATTTGCCGGAGCCCGACGGCCCCGTCACCGACAGGAACTCGCCGCGCTGCACGTCGAGGTTGACGCCGCGCAGCGCCCTCACCAGGTGCTCGCCGACCTCGTAGGTGCGGACCAGGTTCCGGGTCGCGATGACGGTGGTCGCCGGGAGGTCGCCCGGCCCCAGTGGGTTAGTTGCCACCGCGTCCGCCGCCTCCTGGCGGCCGGCCACCGCGTCCGCCCGGCATCAGGGGATTGCCGGTGCCACCCTGGGTCGGTGTGGCGCGGGTCGGGCCAAGGCCCGTGACGCCGGTAACCACTTCGGCATTCTCCTGGAGCTCGCCGCCCAATATTTCCGTGTTCGTGCCGTCGCTGATCCCCAGGCGCAGTTGCAGGGGTTTCAGTTGGCCGCCGGTGAAGGTCCACGCGCGTCCGCGCGACTCGACCACCGGCAACGGCGCAAACAGCGCGTCGATGGTCTGCGCCTGTGCGGTGACCGCTCCCTGTGGCTTGCGGCCCTGTGGAGCGATCAGTGCCTCGAACGCGCTGGTGTCGGCCCCGCGCTCTTTCATACGCGCGATGAACTGCAGCCGCTCGTCGGCGGTCATGGTCGTGAAGCGCTCGAGCGAGCGGGCCTGGAACTCGGCGCCGCCTCCGGGCCCGCCACGACCGCCGCCAGGGAATCCACCACGGCCGCCACGTCCACCACGGGCTTCGGCAGGCGCGTCAGGTGCCGCCGCAGTTGGTGTGGCCGGCGCTGCCGCTGCGGGTGCTTGAGCCGGTGCCGCGCCCGGCGCATCGCCACCAGCGCCCCTGCCGCCACGACCGCGGCCCGCGCCGCCGAAGGCCGTCATCTCGGGCGGTGGCTCCTGCTTGAACGCCGCGAACATCTCGTTGGTCGGGCGGAAGCGCAGGGCGGCATTGGGGATCCGCAAGGTGTTGGTGCGCTTCGCGATCTCGATCTTCACGTTTGCCGTCATCCCCGGCTTCAACTTGAGTTGCTTGTTCGGGACGTCGATTACCGTGCCGTAGGTGGTGACGTTCTGCACCACCACCGGCTGCAGGCGGACCTGCGTCACCGTGCCCTCGAAGTTGTCGGTGGGGTAGGCATCAACCCGGAACGTAACCTGCTGCCCGGGCCGGATGCGGCCGACATCGGCCTCGTCGATGTTGGCATTGACCTGCATTTCGGTCAGGTCCGCGGCAATCACAAACAGCGTCGGCGCCGACATGCTGGCGGCCACCGTCTGACCCACGTCCACGCTGCGCTGCGTGACGATGCCGTCAATGGGCGCCCTGATGATGGTGTGATTGCGGTTGACCTGCGACTGGTTGACCGAGGCCTGTGCTTGCGTGACCGCGGCCTGCGATTGGGTGACCGAGGCCGTTTGTGACGCGACCCCCGCGGCCGCCGTGTCCACTGCGATCTTGGCGGCGTCGAGATCGCTCTGGGCGATCAGGCTCTGCGTCGCCAGTTCTTTCGCGCGGGCGAACTTCTGCTGCGCATCGGTCAATTGCACCTTGGTGCGATCCAGTTCGCTGTTGGCCCTGGTGAGGTTGGCCCGCGCCTGGATCAGGTTGGCTTGAACCTGCTGGAGCTGCGCGTCAAACAGCGACGGATCGAGCCGCGCGATGACCTGGCCTTGCTTGACGATCGAGTTGAAGTCGGCGCCGAGCCACTCGATATTGCCCGACACCTGGCTGCCGACCTGGACGGTCGTGACCGCCTGCAGGGTGCCGGTCGCGCCAACCGTGTCGATGATTTCGCCGCGGGTGATCGGCACGGTGTTGACCGCCACCTCGACCCGCGCGCGATTGGAATACCAGTATCCGGCTCCGGCTGCGACCACCGCCAGCAGCACGAGGACGATGAGCGCTCGCTTCATATGACTCCGTTACTCTCGCGGCAGCACAGCCGTTTACGCCAGACCGCGCCATTTCCCGACCTCGACTGCTCCGGACCTCCCCGGGAACAGGCCGTAGGCGCCCTCCGTCCAAGGCCGTCGAGTCTACCCCCATAGCCAACCACTCAAAGGTGTCACGCCCCCCGCCTGTGGCCCGGCGTCGCCCTGGCGGTGGTCGCCGTGTTGGTCCGCCTGTCAGTCGTCAGCGCGACTACGCGCTGACGAGTGCGGGTTCGTAGGCGAGGACAGGCCGCAGCCAGCGTTCGATCTCGCTGACCGCCATGCCCTTGCGCGTCGCGTAGTCGGCGACCTGGTCCTGCCCGATGCGCTGGATGGCGAAGTACTTCGACTGCGGATGCGAGAAGTAAAGGCCGCTAACCGACGCTGCCGGTGTCATCGCGAACGACTCGGTGAGATCGAGACCAACCGACCGCGCGCCAAGCAGCTCGAACAGCGTCGTCTTCTCGCTGTGGTCGGGACAGGCCGGGTAGCCGAACGCCGGCCGGATGCCCTGGAACTTCTCCTCGATCAGGTCGTCGTTCG
>JBEGVQ010000200.1:0-56740 GCA_041178345.1 Acidobacteriota bacterium
TTCGACGGGTTGTCGTACTGGTTGGCCTTCCACGAATTGGGGGTGTCGCGCTCGAGCCGCGACGACACCGAGTAGTACGACCGTGGATCCTCTGGGTCAACGTCGGTGGGGCAGACAATCACTTCAGCCCCGAACGCCCGCAACGCGTCGACCTTCTCCTTCGACTGCTTGTCGGTGGTGGTGAAGACGCACTTGTAGCCCTTGATGACCGCGGCAATCGCCAGGCCCATGCCGGTGTTGCCAGACGTGCCCTCGATGATCGTGCCGCCGGGCTTGAGCTTGCCCGCCTGCTCGGCGTCCTCGATCATCTTCAGGGCCATGCGGTCCTTGATCGAGTTGCCCGGGTTGACCGTCTCGATCTTGGCGTAGACGTCGGCGGCGACAAGCCCTTTCGGGATGCGATTGAGGCGGACCATGGGCGTGTTGCCGATGGTTTCGAGGATGTTGTTGTACAACTTCTTGGGCATGCGAGTCGCTCACATCATACCCGCACAGCGTGGCGACAAACCTTTAGGTTTGTCGATCAGCGCGCGTCGCGTTGCTGTAGCCGGAACGGAACGGCGTGATCGCGCCGGCGACGGCGTCGAAGCGGTGGCGCGTCACGCATGCCCACGCGCGCAGCCGTGTCGGCGATCTCGGGGGTGAGCCGACGGGTCTCGTCAATCAGCGCGCGGACCTCAGGAGCAGCGACGAGAAAGCCGAAGTCTGTGCCGTGGCCATGGGGCTGTCCGAAGTCGCACACCTACGAGCCGAGCTTCTTGAGCTGCGCCTCGACCGCCGCCAGCTCCTTGATCAGGTCGCTGTAGCGATCGTAAGCATCCTTGCCGACCTTCTGGTCGGCTTGCGTGATCATGCGCTGCACGTTGCTCAGCTGATCGATCAACATGCCCTGCGTGTAGATGCCGGGGGTCGTGACGACCTTCGCGTAGAGCGCCTGCAGCTCGTTGTCATACTTCGTGTTGCTCGGCGACTGGCCGGGCATGCCGGTGGCGAGGCTGGGCTTCTGGCCGGCCTTCTGCATCGCCTGCTCGATGCGCTGCTGGAGCTTCCTCGCGTCGCTGATGGCGTCGCGGACCTGCAGCTGGAATCCCACCTGCTCGGCAATGATGCCGTCGGTGACGCCGTCAGCCGCCAGGCGTGGGTCGGACTTGAGGTCGAACGTCCGCGTGATGGTCTGGCCGCCGGCGGTCAGGCGCACGCTGTACTTGCCGGGAGGCACCATGGGGCCGCCAGGGCCACCGGCTGGGTTGGCCGCGGTCCACGGACCGGGATAGCGCAGGTCCCACGTGATGCGCTGCATGCCGGCCTCGGCGCGAATGCCGGCCGAGCCGCCCCCGCCGCCACGGAACGGTCCGCGCATGTCCTGGGCGGGCGCGCCGGCGCTGCGCGGCGCCAGCACGTTCCAGGTCTTGAGCGCGCCGCCCTTGCTGTCGAGCACTTCGAGCTTCGTCTCGGCGCCGGGCGCGGCGGCGAAATACAGGTCGAAGTGCGCGCCGGTCATGGGGTATTCCGGCTCGTCGGGCGAGGCCGCCGCCGTGCCGTTGCGGAAGCGGATCGTTTCGCGCGGCTGGAACAGGGCCACGGCCGGCAGCGAGGCCTGTTCGAAGGCGCCGCCGTCGTGGCCGCCGGTCGCCGTCGGCGCCGCGTTGGCGAGCGCCGCCAACTGCTGCAGCGGCGTCACGTTATCCATGATGTACGCCGACCGTCCCATGGTCGAGACGACCAGGTCGTTGCGGTGCACCTTGATGTCGGTAATCGGCGTCGCCGGCAGGTTCTGCTGCAGCGACTGCCAGTTCTTGCCGCCGTTGAACGAGACGAAGAAGCCGAACTCGGTGCCGGCATAGAGCAGGCCCGCCTGCCGCGGATCCTCGCGGACGACGCGCGTCGGGTGGTCGATGGGCAGGCCGTTCTTGCCGTCGGTCAGCAGCGTCCAGGTCTCGCCGTAGTTGTCGGTACGGTAGATGTACGGCTTGAGGTCGTGCTCGCGCATGAAGCGGTAGCCGGCAATGTAGGCGCGGCCCTTCATGTGGGGCGAGTCTTCCACGGTCTGGATGCGCGCGCCGACCAGGTCTTTCGGCGTCACGTTCTTCCAGGTCTTGCCGTTGTCGCGGGTCACGCTGACCGGGCCGTCGTTGGCGCCGACCCAGATCACGCCCTTCTCGAGACGCGACTCGATCATCGAGTAGATGGTCGAGTAGACCTCTTCACCGGTGACGTCGCGGGTGATCGGGTTGCCCGAGACGATCTGATACTGTGGCTCCTTGGCCGTGAGGTCGGGGCTGATGATGTCCCACGAAATGCCCTCGTCCATCGAGCGGTGCAGCACGTGCGACGCCTGGTAGATCACGCGCTCGTCGTGCGGGGAGACGTAGACCACCGTCTGGCGCGGGAAGCGGTACTTGATCTCGTCCGGGTCGTGGCCGTAGCGGTTCTGCGGGTAGACCCAGTAGTGCTTCTCCTGGCCGGTCACGGTGTTGTAGCGGCCGACCTCGCCCTTGCAGGCGCCCCACACCACCAGGCCGTTTTTCTTTGGCCAGATCTGCCCGGTCTCGCAGCCCGAGGCCTGCTGCCAGGCTTGCGCCGGGTGCTCGAAGCCCCACGACACCGGCGGAATGCTCGGGATGATCAGCGTGCTGTTGTCCTGCTGCGGCATGTAGAGGCGGTAGGGATACTGCTCGTCCACGGCGACCATGTAGTACTCGGCGGTCGGCTGGTTGAGAATCGACGACCAGCTCTTCGCGCCGTTCAGGCTGACGTTGGCGCCACCGTCGTTGACCTGCAGGATGATGTTGGGGTTGTCGGGATTGAACCACATGCCGTGGTTGTCGCCGTGCGGCGTCGACACGGTCGTGAAGGTCTTGCCACCGTCGGTGGACTTCTGCAGGCCCAGCTCGTTGACCCACACTTCGTTCTCGTTCTTCGGGTTGACGGTGACGTAGTGGAAATAGAACGGCCGCGCGCGCAGGCGCTGGCTGGCGTTGACGTTGGCCCAGGTCTCGCCGGCGTCGTTCGAGCGGTAGAGGCCGCCTTCGTTGCCGGGCGCCTCGACCATGGCGTAAAGCACGCGCGGGTTGCTGCGGGCGATGTCGATGTCGATCTTGCCGATCAGCTTCGCCGGCAGGCCCGCCGACATCTTCTTCCACGTCTCGCCGCCGTCGGTGGACTTGTAGATGCCGCCTTCGCTGGCCGGGCCGCCGCTGATGATGTCCCAGCCCTTGCGGAAGCCCTTGTACATCGCCGCGTAGAGAATATCGGGGTTCTCCCAGTCGACCTCGATGTCGCGGCCGCCGGTCTCGTTATTCACGAACAGCGTCTTCTTCCAGGTCTGGCCCGCGTCGGTGGTCTTGAAGATGCCGCGCTCGTCGTTGGGGCCGAAGGGCGAGCCGAGGGCGGCCAGCCACACCGTGTTGGTGTTGTAGGGGTGCACCTTGATGCCGCCGATCTGGCCCGAGTCCTTCAGGCCCATCAGCTCCCACTTCCGGCCCGCGTCGGTCGACTTGTAGACGCCGCGGCCGATGATCACGTTCGAGCGAATGGCGGCGCTGCCGGTGCCGACCCAGACGTGATTGGGATTCGACGGCGCGACGTCGATCGAACCGATCGAGCCGGTGCCGATCTGGCCGTCGCTAATCGGCGCCCACGAAATACCGGCGTCATCCGACTTCCAGACGCCGCCGCCGACGCCGCCGAAGTAGAAGGTGTGGGGCTGCTGGCGCACGCCGGAATAGGCGGTGACGCGCCCGCCGCGCGTGGCGCCCACGCTGCGCCACTTCAGGTCTTTGTAGGCGTTGGCCGGGACAATCTGATTGGCATCGCCCTGTGCCGAGACAGCCGGGGCCGGGCTGGAGGAAACGATCAGCGCAGACAGCGCCAGGGCGCTGATCGCGCGAACAAGTGTCACATGCTTCATGGGGTCAACCTCAACAACAACGAGCCGGATCGTGCCGAAAGTATAGCGGGACTATTCACTGCGGCCCAGACCGGCCCAGCGCGTTGTCTCGACGTGTATTCCGAGCTGATCGAGCAGCCGGATGCAGGTGTAATTGACCATGTCATCGATGGTCTTCGGGCGCGAGTACAGTGCCGGCATGGGCGGCGAGATCACCACGCCCATGCGCGAGAGCTTCAGCATGTTCTCGAGATGGATCTCGCTGAGCGGCGCTTCGCGGACTGCGAGTACCAGCTTACGGCGCTCCTTGAGCACGACGTCGGCGGCGCGGTGAATCAGGTTGTCGCCCAGGCCATGGGCGATCGCCGCCAGCGTGCGCACGCTGCACGGCGCGATCACCATCCCCATGGTCACGAACGACCCGCTCGAAATCGTGGCGCCCTGGTCGGTCAGGGGGTGCACGACCGACGCCAGGGCGTTGACCTGCTCGGGCGTGTAGCTGGTTTCGTGCACCAGCGTGCGCGCGCCCCAGCGGCTCATGATCAGGTGCGTCTCAATGCCGCAGCCGTGAAGCATTTCGAGAAGGCGGACACCGTAGATCGAGCCGCTGGCTCCGGTGATCGCCACAATCAATCGCCGAGGAATCTCACTGGTCTGCATTGTTTACGCCGATGTCCTAAATGTAACACTCGTGTAACCCACAGCGGGGCCGCTTCAGGCACTATATCGTTTAGTGATTCGCCCAACGTTGATCGTCGTGATCCTGCTGGCCTGCCTCGATGTGGCAGCCGCCCTGGCTCAAGGGAATGGTCCGGCTGAAGCCGGACGCGACCTGGCACAACCCGCGCCGCCGGCCACCAAGCCCGCGGCCGCGCCGCCGGCTCCGGCCATTCGCCGTTGGGTCGACGTGCAGCAGCTGTCGTTCGGCGGACGTTTCCGCTGGTTCGAGAACAGCCAGGGGCGGCTGATCTCGAGCACCCTGCAGTGGCAGCCGCAGATCCGGGCGCGCTTCCTGTTCGACAAGGGCGCGAGGTACAGCATCAACGGCTTGGCCTCGAGCGGCCTGACGTTCCCGTCCAGTTGGAACAACACCGGCGGTGGCATGGGCACATTCGCCGGCGCCTTCAACGTCAAACAGCTGTTTGCCCAGGCCGAGCCGATCACGGGGCTCGAGTTCCAGGCCGGCGGCCTCCACATGGCTCGCGGCGAGATGGCCGAGCACATCACCTACGACAACGACGCCTTCATCGAGGGCGAGCGCGTGACCGTGCGGCCGGCCAAGGGCTGGCTCAAGCAGGTCGCCGTCACGACCGGGTACTTCGGCGACTATCGCGAGCCGAACGTGTTCAAGCGGTTCGATCGCATGGGCGACTGGAACTACGGCCAGGCGCTGGTGGGAGTCGGCCTGGGCAAGTACGCGACGGCCTCGGTCGACTACACCTACGAAGACGGCCGCGACATCTGGCGCGAGGGCATCAACGTCAAGCTGCCTTCGTCGGTCAGGCTGTTCACCCTGCTCAAGTTCGAGGCCTACCAGCGCGTGTCGGGTGTCAAAGGCTCCGGCTTCAATGTCTCCAGCGATGCGAAGTGGAAGCGGCTGGCGGTCACCGGCGGCGTGATGGCGGTGGATCGTTTCTACAGTTCGTCGCTCGGTCCGTACAACGGCGACCGCTACGAATCCGGCACGCGCTTCTATTCGATTTGGACGGTCACGGTCCTGCCCGAGTTGACCGTGCAGGCGTTCCACACCCAGGCCTTCGCCACCGACTTCCCGGTCAACATCCAGAAGCGGTTCGACATCGTCGTCGCCTTCAACCCGACGGCAACGCTCAAGCGCGCTGGAATATTCTGATCGGCACGTAGACGATCATCGACCAGTTCAGCGTGCTCGCCGCTCTCCGCCACGGACGCCATACAATGGTGGTCATGTCTGACCTCAATGCCATCGGTGTGCTCAAGCGCCGCGAAATCGAGGCGCGTGTGCTGGCACCGTTTGTGGACGCGCTCGCCGCGCACTTCGACCGGTCTCGCGTCATCGACATCCTGCGAGAAACGGTTGTCCGCATCGCCCGTGAGCAGGGGGCCGCCCTCGCCGCGCATCACCGGGGCAACGCGCTCAGCCACTTCGCCGAGGCCACCGCGGCCTGGGCGCAAGACGAGGCGCTGACGATCGAGGTGCTCGAGCAGGACGCCGAACGGTACGACTTCAACGTCACACGGTGTCGATACGCCGAGATGTATCGCGATCTGGGCATCCCCGAACTCGGCGCGGTACTCTCGTGCAATCGCGATTTCTCGCTCATCGAGGGCTACAACCAGGATGTGGAACTGACGCGTACGCAAACGCTGATGGGCGGCGCCGCGTGCTGCGATTTCAGATACCGGACCCGTCGTGGGCTTTAGCGACCGATGTCCGTGCGCCGGATCACGAGGTAGGCAATCATCGACGTCGCCAGCGCCGGGAGCGTGGCGCCAATCGGCGCGGCCAGCTTGTAGACGGCAAACCCCAGCACCCAGGCGGCCACGCCCGCGACGGTGAACGCGGGCATGCCGGCCGTCTGGTAAATCCCTTCTACGTCGACCTTCGCGCGCAGCACGACGAAATGCGCGAGGAAGATGCCGCCGACCGGCACCAGTACCGCTCCCAGCAGGACCATCAAGTCGGCAAACCGCGTCAGCCACGCAGACGAGATCAGCCCGAGGGCGGTGCCGATCAGGCCAATCGTCCAGACTGATCCCACGCCTGTGGACCGTGGCACCAGGGTTCGCCACGCCAGCGACGACAGGTAAATGTTGACGAAGTTGGTGGTCACCGTGGCCAGCACGATCAGCAGCGCCGCCCACCACCCGACGCCCGCGGCCGCGAGCATGGTGCCGGGATCGTCGCTGCCGGCAATGCGGGCGAGGTTCCAGCCCACCGGCATCAACCAGAGGGCGGGGAGGGCGAGCCCGGCGAACACCGCCGCGGCGCCGGCGCGGGGCGAGCGCGTGTAGCGCGAGTAGTCGGCAAACATCAGCAGCCACGACACCTGGTAGCCAATCACGACGTCGATGCCCCAAAGCAGGGGCGGGGCGGGTTCGCTGCTGACCGCCGTGGCCATGGGCGGCAGCGCGACGGCCGCCCACGTCAACATCGAGCCGGCAATCACCATCAGCGGGACGGCCACACGGTCGGCATGGCCCACTGCCCGCGGCCCGCGTGCCACAATCGCCGTGGCCAGCACGCCGAGCACGGCCGCCCAGATCCGCGCGCTCGACTCGCCCCCCAGCAACTGCGCGCACACCGAGGCCGCGATGGTGTTGTTCACCGCGATCCACGCGAAGTTGGTGAGGTAGAGCAGGCCCGACACCAGTTGCGCGCCGCGCAGGCCGAGCGGGGCGCGGGCGGCAATCATCGAGGGCACGCCGAAGCGCGAACCGACCGGCGCCAGCAGCGCGACGAGCAACGCGCCAAACAGCGCGCCCGACACCACCAGTACCACCGCGTCGGCGCTGCCGTAGCGGGAGCCGAGCACCGCGCCGGTCTGCAGCGTGGTGGCGACGACGTTCGCCGCAGCGAAGATCAGGAACAGGTCGAATGGCGATTGGGTGCGCTGCGACTCGGAGATGGGCGAGAGGTCAGCGGCGTCCATATCGTCGAGGGCAGTATAGAGCCTGCCGGGAAGGGCGGACTATTCTGGGCCTTCATGAATAGTCCGGCTGGAATCAGCGGCGCATGTCGATGTCGCCGGCGATCACGACGCCGGCGATGACGCAGTCGGGATAAACCTCGGCACCGCCGCCTGCATGTTGCCCGAGCAGGCGCGGCAAGCCCGTCGTTCGGCGGACCGGCGTGTGGGCGTTCGGCTGCGTGCTCAACGCGATGCGGTCCGGCCCGAAGCAGCAACACCCGGTTGACGCGGGCAAACGCCGCCGCGTCTGGAATCCGGCCCTCCCGGTCCACCGGGTCACCACCGTCTCCCGTGGCTCACCCCAGCGCAGTACCGCCAGCCCGCCGATGACACAGAAGCGCCACCCGTGGGCTTCGCACACGGATGGCAAGTCTGCGGCCGCCTGGATGAGCGGCGTCACGGGCGACGCAGCCGCGTGAACAGCCGTTGCGGTTCGATGAGTCCAGACGTGGGTGCGGGCGCACGCGGTCCGGCGTGATCGTCCGCCGGTCCGCACAGCCACGAGATGGCCGTGAAGGCATCCATCTCGCGCGCTCGCGATGGCGGATCGCCTCGAGGCGCGGTGCGGCCTCGTGCCACGTCTTCACCCAGCGGCGACCCAGGGCGACCTGCTCCGGCGACCACGAGTCGAGCGGGGAGCGGCGGGATTCCATGCGCCGACTGTACCCCCGGCCGCGCTCGCTCCGCAGTGCGGGTTACGAGCCGGGCAGTCGTCGCGCCTTGAAGACGGGATACACCACCGGGCGATCGGCGGCGCCCAGGGTCTTGAGCGCCTCGTCCATCAACCCCCAGCCGACGAAGCCGTCGCGCGACTGGGGTTCGAGATAGTAGAACGCGGCGTTCGCCATGGGCTGCGCCATGTCGACCACGAATGACCCGGCCGGAAATTCCTGGGTCAGTACGGGCGAGAACGACCCGTCGAGGGTGGTCATTTCGTAGCCGGCGCGCCGCACCGCGTACAGCCGATCGATCGTGAACTGCTCGCCCAACACCTTCGTGGCGGCGGCGAGGGTCGTCACGCGGATGTTCTGCAGCCTCAGTTTCTCTGCCACCACGGCCATCGTCGGCGGCAGCACGTAGGCGCGCGGCACGGTGGCTTTGCGGGTGCCCACCGGCTTGGTGAGGTCGTCCACGTCCCGCACCAGTTCGGGCGGTCCCGATGCGGTACCGGGTTTGGTGCCGAGCACGCTCGTGCCGGGCCGGTACATCGGCTCATTCGTGCGATAGGCCAGCAGGTCGATGGCGCCGGCCGATTGGTATTCACCGTCCAGGAAGTTGGTGAGCGTGCCCTGCTCGGCGCCCGCCAGCACCGCCGACACCGTGTCGTCGTCTGCCTTCTTCGCGACCGCCTGCATTTCGGCGCCGCGGGCGCTGACGTAGTCGACGAGCGCCGCCAGGTAGGCGTATTGCGCGTAGATGCGGCGTTCGAATGTGGGCTGGCCAGGTGTCTCGGTGATGATCGCGAAGCGGTTGCGCAGGCCGTAGGCGTTCACCAGCATCTTGGCTTCCACCGTCCAGGCCGCGCGGTCGTGGCTCCACGCCTTTGGCGGCCACGTGTCGGGCACCGCCAGCGCGTGCGTGAACACCTCGAGGCCGAAGTCGGCGCGCACCGCGTCGCGCACGGCCGGGAAGAGCGTGTGGGTCATGTAGTCGCGCGGGCCCGGCGCGGCGGCGGGGATGGTGGCGGTGCCGTAGGTGTTGGCGTAGCCATGGTTCACCCGGCTCATCAGGTGGCCATCGAGAAAGAGCAGCGGATCCCAGGCGTTCAGCGTGCGGATGAGGCCTTGTGACTCGACCGACGTGAGCTTGGCGCCCTCGCGATTGAGGTCGAGGCCCTGTGAATTCTCGCGGACGCCCTGGATGTACGGAGTCTCGCTGCCGTAGCCGCCGTTCTGCGGGACGAATGTGTCGGTGCCGTCGACGTTGTAGACCGGCGCGATCATCACGATCATCTTCTCGAGCAGCGCCGCGCGGGAGCCCGACGCGAGATCGCGCGCCAGCACCACCATCGCTTCAGCCGCTTCGGGTTCGGGTGGATGAATGTTGCCGAGCAGGAAGACGATCGGCTTGCCCGACGCCTTCGCCTGCTCGGGCGAGGTGACGCGCGGGTTGGCGAAAATCATCACCGGCGCCGCCTTGCCGAGCGGACTGCGGAACATCGTCTCGACGTGGAGGAACTCGGTCTTGAGCTTGACCGCCGCAATCCACTCGTGGAGCTGCAGCGTCGACATGGTGCGGGTCCAGTTGGTGCGCTCGGGCACGGTCAGCAGGTCGGCCGGCCACCGGCCGGACCAGCTGGCGGGCACCTCGTCGCCCCAGAAGATCCGGCGGGTCTGCGCTGAGGACTCAGCTGTCATGGTGACGACCGTGAGCAGGAGTAGGGCGGTGGCGCGGTGAGCACGCGACATGGTGTCACATTGTGCTTCACGCCCCTGCCGGCCGCAAAGCCATCGCCACCGCTCAATGCGACCCGGGGCGAAAGTGCCCCTCAGGCAGGCACGGAGGGCCGCGTGGCCGTCCACTTGAGCCGATGACTGGGTCGCACTCGCGCCCCTTCTCCGGCAACCACGCCCGCGCGGTCATGTGGGTGATGCCGGCGCCCTGCCGGGTCGGCACTAGGGATATAAGCAATCGTAATATCGGCTACTCTTTTAGGGCTGTTAGAGCATAAGAGGCGCACAAACGCGCTGAACGCCGAAGGATAACTATGTTTGAGAAGACACTCCGAATCTTGCTGTTCGCTGCGCTGGTGTTCACGGCCGGCGGGCCGGCCTCCGCGCAGTCGACTACCGGCACCATTACGGGCCGGGCTCTCGACACGAGCGGCGGCGTGCTGCCCGGTGTTAACGTCAGCATTTCCAGCCCGGCCATGATCGGTGGGGCGCGCGAAGCCGTGACCGACTCGCTCGGTACGTTCCGGTTCACGCAGGTGCCTCCGGGCATTTACGAGGTGAAGTTTGCACTCCCCAGCTTCCGGGTCCTGACCGTGGGCGCTGTGTCGGTGAACGCCGGCGCGACGGCTACGGTCAACGGGCCGCTCCAGCTGGAGACCCTCGCCGAATCGATCACCGTGACGAGCATGACGCCGACGATCGACCTGCAGTCGACCACGGTCGGCGTCAACTGGAGCGAGGAGCAGATGGAGAATCTGCCCTACGGCCGCGGCATCCGCGGCCTGGCGCGCCTGGTGCCTGGCTTGTCGCCGACCCAGTTCGACGTCGGTGGCAACACGGTCGGCGGCTCCACGACCACGGGCGCGCGCTCGTATGGCCGCACCGGTGGCGAGTTGATCAAGTTCGACGGCGTGGTGTGGGACCAGTTCTTTGGCGACTACAACACCTACGAGCAGGTGTCGGTCTCCGGTGCGGCCAAAGGAGCCGAATCGCAGAGCCCCGGCGCCACGCTCAGCTTCGTGGTGAAATCGGGCAGCAACAAGTTTGCCGGCGCCTACCTGCTGGCCTGGCAGGACGGTGCGTTCCAGGGCAACAACGTCACCGACTCGCTGCGGCAACAGGGGTTCGATCCCGGCAACAACAAGTTCACCCGCTACAACGACGTCAGTCTGGACCTGGGCGGGCCGATCGTCCGCGACAAGCTGTGGTTTTACGCCGCCTACGGCTACAACTACTCGGGCTTGCTGATCCCCGGCTTCATCTCCACCGCGACCAACGAGCAGGTGGAGTTCTTCACGCGCCTGGACAACCCGACGCTGAAGCTGACTTACCAGTTGTCCAAGAACAACAAGCTCGAGATCACCGAGCAGGTGAATCGCAAGTGGCAGCCCTACCGCAACGCCAGCTCGTTCCTGCCGGCCGAAGCGACCCAGAACCAGCAGGCCTGGACGCAAATCGGCCCGGCGGTGAAGTTCACGCGCATCATGAACCAGAGCATGACGCTCGATGCCAGCTTCAACCGCTCGGGTTACTGGTGGCCCGACTACGCCAACAGCGATGACGTGCGCATCACCGACCTGACGACCACCCACACGCGCGGCGCTTTCCTGGAGCTGAAACGCGAGCCGGTCCGGTGGGGCTGGAACGGCACCTGGTCGTGGTACCGCACGATCGGCAACATGAACCACGAAATCAAGTCGGGCGTGCTTGGCTACCACAGCACCAACTACGTCGAGAACTACGGCTACCCCAACCAGCAGCTCTACCGCTACCGGAGCCTGCCCGGCGACACCGGCTTCTTCCAGCGGCCCGACTCGGTGCAGGTCTTCGAGTATCCCAACAACACCAATGCTGGCATCCGCTACAACTCGTGGTACGCGAACGACAGCGTCAACCTCACACCGCAGCTTACGGTGAACGCCGGCGTCCGCTTCGACCGCTACTCGTCGTGGCTGCCCGAGCAGGGCAACGACGGCAGCGGACCGTTCGCGACGGCCCGGATCTATCCGGAGAACAAGAATTTCCCGACCTACAACGCCTGGTCGCCCCGGCTGTCGATGGTCTACGACGTCACCGGGTCAGGCCGGGTCGCGCTGAAGGCCAGCTACGGCAAGTACGCTGCCAACGGCTCGGGCGTCAACGCCGCCGCCGGACCGGTGGCCAACTCGGTGAACCCGGCGGCGACGCTGGTCTCGACCTACACGCGGTGGGACGGCAGCATTCCGTACACGCCGATTGCCGCCAACCTCACGAGTGTCACCGGCCAGAGTCGCGATAGCCGTCTCGATCCCAACCTGAAGGGCGAGTACCTCATCGAGTACACCGGCGGCGTGGACCTGGGCCTGGGCCGTGACATGTCGGTCCGCTTCAACGTCGTGCGCAAGGGCGATTACCGTGGCAGCAAGGAACTGAACGTCGCCTTGCCGTTCGAGGCCTTCACCGACATGGTGACCGGCATCGACCCGGGCCGCGACAACGTCGCCGGCACCGCGGACGATGGCACGGTCCAGGTGTGGTCAGTGCCTCGCACCTACCCGCGTTTCGGCCAGGTGCAGTCGCTGTTCACCAATGCCGCCCCCGGTGAGGGCGACGACCGCTTCACCGCGTTCGAGACGACCTTCAGCAAGAGCCACACCAACGGCTGGTCGGTCCTGGCGTCGTATCAGATCGACAAGCGCGACGTGAAGAACATTGCCCCGCGCAACCCGAACGAGGCCCGCTACAACTGGGAACTGCCCGAAACCTACCAGGGCGTGCGCCTGAGCGGCACCGTCAACCTGCCGTGGAAGATCCTGGTCTCGTCGACCTACACCGCGCAACAGGGCGAGTACTACAACCGCGTGGTGCAGGTGCGCGACGCGCTCAACACCCTGGTCAACGTCACCGTCGAAGGCCAGGCGGGGCGCTACGACTGGGTCAAGCTGTCGGACCTCCGCCTGTCGAAGAGCGTGGCCATCCGCCAGGGCCACTCCTTCGAGGCGATGCTCGACATCTTCAATCTGACGAACTCGAGCGTGGTCCTGCGCCGGGTCACGACCAACGGCCCCAACTACTTCAAGCCGCTGTCGACCGGCGGCATCGACGCCGCCTCGGCGAACCCCATTCCCGCGGCGCGGGTGTTTCGGATCAGCGGCCGCTACCGCTTTTGAGAGATGAGTAGACACATGAAACGACTCTTGCTTGCCCTGACCTTCACGCTGGCCGCGCATGTGCCGGCCTTCGCCACCTGGTCGGTGATCGCGGTGGATGCGAGCACCGGCCAGGTGATCATCGCCTCGGCCACCTGCGTGCGCCAGCAGGGCTTTCCGCAGCGCCAGCCGATTCCGTCCCGCGATCTGATGGAACTGCAGGCGGTGATCGTGCCCGGCGTCGGGGTGGCGGCCTGCCAGGCCGGCGCCGACAACACCCGCGAGAACCAGATGCTGGTCTACAACGAACTGAAAAAGGGCACGCCGCCGGTCCGCATCCTCGAGATGCTGAAGGACTACGAGGCGACGGTGCGCAAGCCCGACAACCTGATCGAGCGGCGCCAGTTCGGCATTCTCGCCATTCCTGACGGCAAGGCGATCACGCCGCAGAACAATCGCGCCGGCTTCAACGGCGCCAGCAACTCGGTGTCGTCCCTGTACTTCGGCGGCCGGGTCGGCGACCTCCACTACCAGGTTCAGGGCAACACCTTGCTTGGGGATGCGGTCATGCACCAGGCGGCGCTGGCATTTACCCGCGCCACCGGCACCATGGCCGACCGCGTCATGGCCGCCATGGAAGCGGCCGATGCCTTCGGCGGCGACCACCGCTGCAACTGCGGCACCAACGTCCTGGATTTCGTGCCGTGTGACAACAAAACCTCGTACGTGGCCTACATCACCATTGCCGAAAAAGACGACGCGATGGGCGCGACCCATAGCGATGGCCAGTACTCCGTTTACCTGAGCGCCACCGACCTCAACACGGTGAAGGGCGAAAGCGGCAACCCGGTGAAGACCCTGCGGATGCGCTATGACGCCTGGAAGAAAGCCGGTTCCCGCAAGACCGGCCCGATGCCGCCGTCGCTCTACAAGGGCACCAAGTAACCGATCGGCTGCCCGTCCGGCCCGGCGCCGGACGGGCGGTATACTGGCGCTCCATGCGCGCCACTCTGTTGCCCGCCCTCGTCCTGCTCGCCACCGTCGCCGGCATCGCCCAGGCGCCGCCGCCGGCATTTGTCCTGCAGCCCGATCGCGTCTTCGACGGCGAGACCATGCACGCCGGCTGGGTGGTGGTCGTGCGCGGCGACCGCATCCTGGCCGCCGGCCCGCCGGCGACGGCCAATGCGCCTGGGGGCGCGCGAACGATCGCGCTGCCGGGCACCACGCTGATGCCCGGCCTCATCGAGGGCCACTCGCACCTGTTGCTCCATCCCTATAACGAAACCTCGTGGAACGACCAGGTGCTGCGAGAGCCGCTGGCGGTGCGGGTCGCGCGCGGCGTCAATCACGCGCGCGACACGTTGATGGCGGGGGTGACCACGGTGCGTGACCTCGGCAGCGAGGGCGCCGCCTACGCCGACGTGGGCCTGCGCCAGGCGATCAGCGAGGGCATTGTCCCCGGCCCGCGCATGCTGGTCGCCGGCCCGGCGATGGTCGTCACCGGCAGCTACGCGCCCAAGGGCTTTGCGCCGGAAGTCACGGTGCCGCAGGGCGCGGAAGAAGCCGACGGTCTGGATGGCGTGGTGCGCGTGGCGCGCAGCCAGATCGCGCGCGGCGTTGATTTCATCAAGATCTACGCCGACTACCGTTGGGGACCGAACGGCGAGACTCGGCCTGGCTTCACGCTGGGTGAGATCGAGCGCATTGTCGAGGCCGCCAACAGCAGCGGCCGGCCGGTCGTGGCCCACGCGTCATCACCCGAGGGGATGCGGCGCGCGATCCTGGGCGGCGTCGAGACCATCGAGCACGGCGACGAGGGCACGCCGGAGATCTGGAAGCTGATGGTCGAGAAGAACGTCGCCTTCTGCCCGACCATTGCCGCCGGCGATGCGACGTCACAGTATGCCGGGTGGAAGAAGGGCGTCGATCCGGAGCCGGCGCGCATCACGCGCAAGCGCGAGACCTTCAAGGCGGCCCTCGCCGCCGGCGTGAAGATGTGCTTTGGCGGCGACGTCGGCGTCTACGCCCACGGCGACAACGTGCGCGAGTTGGAATTGATGGTGGAGGGGGGCATGTCGCCTACCGCCGCCCTGGTGGCGGCCACCTCCGGCAACGCGACCTACTTCCGCCAGGCCGAACGCATCGGTCGCGTGAAGACTGGCCTGCTGGCCGATGTGATTGCCGTGACCGGAGACCCAACTGCGACGGTCCAGGCCCTGCGCCGCGTCACGTTCGTCATGAAGGGCGGCAAGGTCTACAAACAATGAGATACCTCCTGATCGCCCTGCTGCTGGCTGGCGGCCCACTGGCAGCGCAGACCGTCTGACCCGGTGGTGCACACGCGCAACCGGACGGTGGCCGAGTCCGAGTCGTTCGTAAAGCCCATTCGCGCCGCGCGCGGCGTGTTCCTGGCCGGCGGGCGGCAGTGGCGGCTGGCGGATTCGTACCTCGACACGCTGACGCACAAGGCCCTGGCCGAGGTCCTGGCGCGCGGCGGCGTGCTCGGCGGCTCGTCCGCCGGATCCTGCGCCGCAACCGGCAGTTCGACATGCTCGAGGTGATCGACCGGCACCCGGAGCTGCTCGGCATTGGCCTCGACGAGGACACCGCGATGGTCGTGGCGGGCGTCCCTCGGCGGCTCTAGACGACGTTGGCTTCCCCGGCGGCGAGCCGTCCGCTGAAGCGCTCTGGCGCAAACGGCGTCAGATCGAACTTCGGATCGCGGCCGGTGATCACATCCGCGAGAATGCGGCCTGCGGCGGGGGCATGCTGGAAGCCGTGGCCGCTGAAACCGGCAATGGTGCAGAAGCCGTCGACGTCGCCCGAGGGGCCGATGATCGGATTGTGGTCGGGCGTCATCTCGTAGAGGCCCGCCCACGCGTGTGACACGGCCGCCTCGGCCAGCGCCGGCAGCCGCTGCATCGCGACCTCGATCACTTTCGGCAGGAAGTCCCATCGCACGGTGATGTCGAATCCCGGCTGCTCGTCGGGATCGCCCATGCCGAACAGCAGCCCGCCGCCTTCGCGGTGGAAGTAGAAACTGGTGTCGAAGTCGATCACCAGCAGCTTGTTGGTCGGCACGCGACCGGCGTTCGCGCCCTCGTCCCACGAGCCGCCTCCCGGCGGCGAGGCGATGAAGATGTGGCGGCGTTCGGGCTCGACCGGGACATCGACGCCGCACATGCGGCCGATCGACTTGGCCCACGGTCCGGCCGCGTTGACCAGTAACGGCGTCGAGATGTTGCCGCGTGACGTCTGAACCGCGGCGACGCGGTGACCCTCCAGGCGGATGCCCGTGACTTCGGTCTCGCGGACGATCTCGACGCCCCTCGCCTGCGCGCCCTTGGCGAAGCCGACGGTGACGCCATTCGGGTCGGCCACGCCATCGGCGGCGCAGAAGGTCGCGCCCTTGACGCCGGTGACGTCGAGCCCAGGCGCCAGCGCCTGCGCCTCGGACGGGGAGAGCCACTGGACGTCGACCCCGCGCGACTTCTGCAGCTGAACGTTCTTGAGGAAGGTGGCCACGTGCGCGGCCTTCGACAGCAGGAAGAGGTAGCCGTCCTGGTGGAAGTCGATCGGCGTGCCGACCACCTCTTCGAACCGCGCCATCATCGCGATCGACTCGATCGACAGGTCGATGTTGGCCGGGTGCGAAAACTGGTGGCGAACGCCGCCGGCATTCCTGCCAGTGGACCCGGTGGCGAGTTGCGCCTCGCGCTCGATCAGGACGACGTTGGTCAGGCCCTGTTGGGCGAGGTGCCAGGCGACGCTGGCGCCCATGCACCCGCCACCGATGATGACTGCGTCTGCTGTGCGTTTCATGAGGGCGATCTGAATCTATCAGACCGCCCTCACGACAGCTAGCGGTTAGGCGAGATCGAAGCGATCGAGGTTCATCACCTTGTGCCAGGCGGCGACGAAGTCGTGCACGAACTTCTGCTGCGCGTCGGCGCTGCCATAGACTTCGGCCAGGGCGCGCAGCTGCGAGTTGGAGCCGAAGACGAGATCGACCCGCGTGGCAGTCCACGTGACCTGGCCGGTCTTGCGATTGCGCCCGTGGAACAGATCCTGGGCGTCCGACACCGGCTTCCACTCGGTGCGCATGTCGAGCAGGTTCACGAAGAAATCGTTGGTCAGCGCCCCCGGCCTCCTGGTGAAGACACCGTGCTGCGTCGGCTCGGCGTTGGTGCCGAGCACGCGCATGCCGCCCACGAGCACCGTCATCTCGGGCGCGGTCAGCTTCAGCAGTTGCGCCCGGTCGACCAGCAACGCCTCGGCCGACACGGTGTACTTGCCCTTCAGGTAGTTGCGGAAGCCGTCGGCAATGGGCTCGAGCACCGCAAAGGAGCCGGCATCGGTCTGCTCCTGCGAGGCATCCATGCGTCCCGCGGTGAACGGCACGGTCACCGTGTGCCCGGCGTTCTTCGCCGCCTGCTCGACGCCGGCGCAACCGGCCAGCACGATCAGGTCAGCCAGCGAGATCTTCTTGCCACCGGTCGCAGCGCGGTTGAAGTCCTTCTGGAGCGCTTCCAGTGTCGGCAGGACCTTGGCCAGTTCGGCCGGCTGGTTGACGGCCCAGTCCTTCTGCGGCGCCAGGCGCAGGCGGGCGCCGTTGGCGCCGCCACGCTTGTCGGAGCCGCGGAAGGTGGCGGCCGACGCCCACGCCGTCGACACGAGCTGCGAGACCGAGAGACCCGAAGCCAGCACCTTGGCCTTGAGCGACGCGAGGTCCACGGCGTCGACCAGCGGATGGTCCACCGCCGGAATGGGATCCTGCCAGATGAGGACTTCCGCCGGCACGTCGGCGCCGAGATAGCGCGCGCGCGGCCCCATGTCGCGGTGCGTCAGCTTGAACCAGGCGCGTGCAAACGCGTCGGCGAACTGATCCGGATTGGCGAGGAACCGGCGCGAGATCTTCTCGTAGGCCGGATCGAACCGCAGAGAGAGATCCGTCGTCAGCATGGTCGGCGCGTGGCGCTTGGACGGGTTGTGGGCATCAGGCACCGTGCCGGCAAAGGCGCCGTTCTTCGGCTGCCACTGGTGCGCGCCGGCCGGGCTCTTGGTCAGTTCCCATTCGCAGCCGAACAGGTTTTCGAAGTAGTGGTTGCTCCAGCGCGTCGGGGTTTGCGTCCACGTCACCTCGAGGCCGCTGGTAATCGTGTCGGCACCCCTGCCCGTGCCGAAGCTGCTGGTCCAGCCGAAGCCCTGCTCCTCGAGGCGCGCGGCTTCCGGCTCGACGCCGACGTGCGAGGCCTCACCGGCGCCGTGGGCCTTGCCGAAGGTGTGGCCGCCGGCAATCAGCGCCACGGTCTCTTCGTCGTTCATTGCCATGCGCGCGAAGGTCTCGCGGATGTCCCGCGCCGCGGCGATCGGATCCGGGTTGCCGTTCGGACCTTGCGGGTTGACGTAGATCAGGCCCATCTGGACGGCCGCCAGGGGATGTTCGAGGTCCCGGTCGCCGGTGTAGCGCTGGTCGTCCAGCCACTTCTTCTCGGCGCCCCAGTAGACCCCCTCTTCCGGCTCCCAGACATCTGCCCGCCCGCCGGCAAAGCCGAAGGTCTTGAAGCCCATCGATTCCAGGGCGACGTTGCCGGTGAGGATCATCAGGTCGGCCCACGAGATCTTCTTGCCGTACTTCTGCTTGATCGGCCAGAGCAGCCGGCGCGCCTTGTCGAGGTTGCCGTTGTCGGGCCAGCTGTTGAGGGGCGCGAAGCGCAGCTGGCCGCCGCCGGCGCCGCCGCGGCCGTCGCCGGTGCGATAGGTGCCGGCGCTGTGCCAGGCCATGCGAATGAACAACCCGCCGTAGTGACCGAAGTCGGCCGGCCACCAGTCCTGCGAGTCGGTCATGAGCGCCGCCAGGTCCTTCTTCACCGCCGCCAGGTCGAGGCTCTTGAACGCCTCGGCGTAGTTGAACCCCGGGTCCATGGGGTCGGATTGCGGCGAGTTCTGGTTCAGGATCTTCAGGTTCAGCTGGTTGGGCCACCAATCCTTGTTGGTGGTGCCGCCGCCGGCGGCGTGATTAAAAGGGCACTTGGATTCGGTTGACATGGGTATCTCTGCCTCTGGGTCGGACGCTCCGTGACAGCGGGAATATCCCGCGCCACCCCGAAGTTTAGATGGTGGAGCTCATGCGTGTCTAAGACATCGTGTGTCTCAGAGTCATAGCCTGTGATTATGGCAGTCAGATCAATCAAATAGTGGGAAAGGGGGGGGCAGGTGGCTGCCGCTGGCCCGGCACAAGGGTAACGGGTTGGGGCCACCGCCGCCAGGGTGGTCCTTCGTGGTTCGCAGGTGCGGGCGGCGCCGCTACTTCGCCGCCGGGCCCTTCTCGGCACGCCACGCCAGATAGGCGTTGCACCGTTCGGCCTTGCCAGGCTCGCAGACGCAACTGGTCTCGTGGCGGATCGCTCCGCACTCCGTGCAGATTTCCTGCTTGTCGCAGCGCACGTAGTCGCGGAATACCGGCTTGCCCCACATGTCGGCTTCCTCGGCCGCCATAATCTCGGCGTCAACGACGCGCGGACGCCATTGATGGTGTTCCCATTCCAAGTTCAAGAAATGCTTGGTGCAACTCATGGGCGACTCCTCTCGTGGGCTGATCTGCAAGAGGCGCACCAGACGGGCCGGTCCGAAACCCACCGTGATCGCGGCAATTCTCGCCGAGCGTCCCCGGAAAGCCCGTGCACAGTGGGGAAATCCCCGCTACTGCGCGATGCGGCCGCCCCGGAGGTAGACCGCCGAGATCCTTCGGGTATGGGTGATGTCAACCAGGGGGTCGGCGTCGAGGACGATGAAGTCGGCGCTGGCGCCGGCGGTGATGGTGCCGGTGTTCGCCAGCCGGACGAACGCCGCGCCGTTCCTGGTGGCTGCGACAATTACCTGTGACGGCGTCATGCCCGACGCCACCATGTCGGCCATCTCGACGTGGGGCGCCCACGGCGTGTTGCCGTCGGTGCCGAGCGCGATCGTCACGCCCGCGGCCGACAGCTTCGCCAGGTTGCGGGCCTGGATGCCGAACGACTGCTGGGCCTGCGGCCGATCGGTCGCGGCGCCCTGGATCTTCCGGAGCTGCCCGTCGGGAATGCGGCCGCGCAGCCAGCTGTAGTCCACCGCGACGCCGCGATCCGGCATGTTGGGGATCAGCACGACATGCGGCCGTGCCTTGAACAGCGCAACCGCTTCGTCATCGAGGTCGCGATCGCGAATGCCGTGCGCGAACGCGTCGACCCCGGCCCGCAGCAGGCCCTTGGCATCCTCGAGCGAGAAGACGTGCGCCGCCACCCGCAGTTGGTGCTTGTGCGCCTCGTCGATCACCGCGCCGTACAGGGCCGGCGTCAGCTTCGGGAACTTGCCGTCGCGATCGTCGACCCAGATCTTGATCAGGTCGACATTCTTCGCGGCCTGCTCCTGCACGGCCTGGCGGGCCTCGGCCTCGGTCGTGATCCAGTACGGCACCTCGGAACGCCCCTTCTCGGGCGCGGTGATGCCGCGGCCGGCGAGGAACAGGCGCGCCAATCCCGGCGTGGTCTGCGCGCGCTGCGCGAATGGCGGGTCGGTGCCATCGAGGCCCATGCTGAGCGCCGCGCCCACGCCAAACTGCGCCCGCTGCTGCAGGTCGGTCACAAGCTCAGGCGCGGTCGTGCTGGTATGCACGTGCGTATCGACAATCGCCGGCATGATCGTTTTGCCCGTGAGGCTGACGCGCGGGGCGCCGGCCGGCGCCTTGACCGTGGCCGCGGGGCCCACCTGCGTCAGGCGATCCCCCTGCACCACGAGGGTGGCGTGGTCGATGGTGCGGCCGTCGCCGACAATCACGCGCGCGCCCTCGAAGACCGTGACCGCCGGCGCCTGCGCCAGCGAGATGGTGACCATGGTGACCGTGATCAGCGCGGCAAGAATGGTGTGCTTCATATTCGACTCCCGACTCCCGTCGTTACCTCTTGTAGATCTTTCCGTCCCTCATGACGAACCGCACGCGCTGCAGAGCGGTGATATCGGTCAGTGGGTCGCCGTCGACGGCGACGAGGTCGGCGGCCAGCCCGGTGGTGACCGAGCCGGTAATGCCCTCGAGTCCCATCGACTCGGCCGCAAGCGACGTCATGCTGATCACCGTCTCCATGGCCCGCTGGCCCGACTTCACCCGCTCGATCGCCTCGCGCGCGTTCTGGCCGTGGGCGCCAGCGACCGCATCGGTGCCCATCACCATCTTCAATCCCTTGGTCTTGAGCGCCGCGCTGAACATCGCGTCCTTCGACTCCAATGCCTTAGCCATCGAGGCAAAGCCCTCCTCGGTGTAATTGCCGATGCCGAGGAAGCGCGACTTGTTCTCGAGGTAGTTCTGCGTCACGAGGCCAATGTTGGGGTCGAAGTAGACGCCCGCGCCGGCGAGTGCCTGCAGCGCGTCGGGCGTCGCCAGGCCGCCATGCTCCACCACCGTGCAGCGGGCCTTGGCGGCGCGCATCATCGACTCGGGGCTGTGGGCGTGCACCATGCTGCGCAGGCCCTGCGCCCGTGCCTCGCCGCAGGCCGCGTCCAGCTGCTCCTGCGACAGCGTGGGCACGCCGCCGTCGCGGATGCTGGCTGACGCGAAGATCTTGATCAGGTCGGCGCCGTCGGCCTTCTTCTTCCGGATCTCGGTGCGGATGTCATCCGGAGTCATCTTGGGATTCGAGACCTGGCCGAGCGACGACAGGATGCGCGGTCCCGGCAGGACCCCGCGGGCGATCGCATCGCGCACCGGCTTGTCCGAGAGCGATCCGACACTCTGGACGGTCGTGAAGCCAGCCATCAGGGTGACGAACGCGTTCTCGGCGCCGTAGAGCGCGGCCTGTTCCGCCGGTTCGGGGCCGCTGTGGTACCGGCCCTTGGCGTCGAAGTGCCAGCCGATGTGGACGTGCGTGTCGATGAAGCCGGGCATCAGCGTCAACGTGCCGAGGTCGTGCGTGACCGGCCCGGCGGCGCTGCCGACGCGCACGATCTTGCCGTCGCGCACGGTCACGACCGTGTTGCGCAGAATCTGGCCCTTGCCGTCGATCACGGTGCGCGCTCGCAGTGTGATGTCGGTGCCCTGGGCCGGCGCCAGTGCCGACACTGCGACCAGGAAGGCAAGCGTGAGGTAGATGCGCATGGCGGGATTATCTGTCAATTGGTCCGGGTCTGAGCGAGGTCTCGGCTAGAATCTGGCCGATCGGCGATCCCCCTCGGAAGTCCTCAGGTTGGCACTGGCGGGGCAGGCGTGGCGAGAACGAGGAAGACAAGGGAGTGAATCATGGAGCAGATGACCCGTCGCACGTTTAGCTTGGCCATTGGCGCGGCCGCCGTTGGCGGGCCGTTACAAGCGTTGTCGTTGGGTGATCGGCCTGCCGCCGCTCCTGCGCAGGCACCGCCGATCACTCGCGCTGATGAGCTGTGCGACCTGAGCGCCGTTGACCTGGCCGCGCGCCTTCGCCGCAAGGACCTGTCGGCCCGCGACGTGATGGCGGCGCACCTGGCGCGGATCGAGCGCGTCAACCCGAAGGTCAACGCCATCGTGACGCTGGCCGCCGATCGCGCCATGGCCGACGCGGCCAAGGCCGACGAGTTGGCCGCCAGGGGCGGGCCGCTTGGCGTGCTGCACGGGCTGCCAGTGGCGCACAAGGACCTGGTGGATACCGCCGGCATCCGCACCACCCGAGGGTCGCTGTTCTACAAGGACAACGTCCCGGCGCGCGACGCGCTGATCGTGACGCGCATCAAGGCCGCCGGCGCGCTCACCTGTGGCAAGACCAACACGCCGGAACTTGGCGCCGGGTCGCAGACGTTCAACCAGGTGTTTGGCGCCACGCGCAATCCCTACGATGTGACCAGGACCTGCGGCGGCAGCAGCGGCGGGGCCGCGGTCTCGCTGGCCTGCGGGATGGTGCCCATCGCCGACGGCAGCGATACTGGCGGCTCGCTCCGCAATCCCGCGGCATTCTGCAACGTCGTCGGCCTGCGGCCCTCACCCGGCCGGGTGCCGACCGGAGGCGGGTGGAGCCCGCTCTCGGTCTCAGGGCCCATGGCCCGTTCGGTGGCCGACGTCGCGTTGTTCCTGAGCGCGATCGCCATCCCCGACGCTGGCAGCCCGCTGTCGTGGTTGGACGATCCGGCCCGCTTTCGCGGCGCCCTCGACCGCAGCTTCAAGGGGGTGCGGGTCGCCTGGTGGAAGGGCCTCGGCGGCATTCCGTTCGAGGCTGAGATTCGCGCGGTCGTCGAGGCCAATCGCCGTGTCTTCGCCGACCTGGGTTGCGTGATCGAGGAGGCGGAGCCCGACTTTACCGGCGTCGACCAGGCCTTCCCGGCGTTGCGCTTCGCCACCAACCACCCAAGAAACTCGGCGCTCCTGCGCGAGCGGCCCGAGTGGGTGAAGGACACGATCAAGTACGAGGCCGCAGCGGCCGAGCGGTTGACGGGCGCCGACCTTGGCCGCGCCATGGCGCGGCAGAACCTGATGTTCGAGCAGAGCCGCCAGTTCTTCGAGCGCTACGACTACTTCGTGCTGCCCGTCACCCAGGTCTCGCCGTTCGATGTCACCACGCCATACCCGACGCAAGTGGCGGGCACGCCGATGGCGACCTACCTCGATTGGATGCGGTCGTGCTGGTACGTCACCTTCATGACCAACCCGGCCATCTCGGTCCCGGCCGGCTTCACCGCTGGCGGCCTGCCGATCGGCATTCAGATCGTGGGTCGCCATCGCGACGAGTGGAGCGTGCTGCAACTGGCGCACGCGTTCGAAGGCGTGACGCGCCACGGCCGGCGCCGGCCGGCGCTGCTTGGGGCGTGATACCGCGGTCTGATCAACCGAGCAGGGCCCGCGTGGCCCAGGCACAGACGAACCCGAGGTAGTTGCCCACCGCGTACCCGAAGATGCCGAGGATGATGCCGGGCGCCACGAGCCCCGGCCACTTCATCGACATCGCCAGCGCGAGCGCCGACCCGGGACCACCCACGGCCGCCTGGCTCGCAATCGTGAGGCTGCCCAGGTCGAGGCCGAACCGCCAACCCACGCCGTACACGACCGTGGCATGGATCGCGACAATCGTGATCATGTAGGCGAAGAGCACCAGCCCCTGGCCGATGAGCGCGCTGAAGACCGCCGAGGTGCCGATCACGACAAAGAACAGGTGGAGCGCGAAATACGAGAGTACCGCGGCGCCGTTGAATCGCTTGAGCGCGGGTAACTGCGCGGCCGCGAGCGCCAGGGTCGTCTGCCAGAGCACCAGCGGCGATCCCGGCAGCAGCGGCGAGAGCAGCTCGGAGGCCCAGAGAATGGCCAGCGGCAGTGCGCCCAGGACAGCGAGGTCGGCGATGCCCATTTCGGCGTGGGACCAGCGCCGGCGGAGGTCCTGGGCGGCTTCGGCGGGCGCATCGGGTGCGCCGTCTGGAAGCGGCTTGTAGAAGCGCACCAGCAGGCGGTAGAGCGCGACCTGTGCGAGCATCCACGGCACCGTCGAGAGGTTGTTGGCCACCGCCGCCGCGGCAAATACGTTCGGATCAGTCCGCAGTTCGCGGCCGACGGCGGCGAAGTTCATGCCGCCGCCCACGAACGAGCCCGCGAACTGGCCCGAGAGCTTCCAGGTCTCGGACCCGACCAGGGGCGCGAAGGCGAGGCTGGCCAGCAGCGCGCCGGCGAAGCTGCCGACGATGGCGAGCCCGAACGCCGTGACCATCACCCGGCCGGCAGTCCGCAGATCGCGCAGATCCGAGGCGAGGATCACCAGCACGATCGCGTACGGAATCGCGTAGGTGTTGACGCCGTCGTAGACGGGCGAGGCGTGCGGCATCACGCCGAGGTTCGCGAGGAGGATGCCGGCCAGCGTGCAGACCACCGCCGAGCTGATCTGCTGCACGAACGCGAACCGCTGCTCCAGCGCGCGCGCGCCCGCAATCACGCCGAGCACGAACGCCATCAGGGCGACTGGATGCTCGATCATTCGTCACCCGTGCAAGTGGCAGGCACTGACGTGCCCGGCACCCACGGGCCTCAATGCGGGGACCTGTTCGGCGCACACCGCCACCGCCTGCGGGCAGCGGGTGCGGAAGACGCAGCCCGAGGGCGGCGTGATCGGGCTGGCCGGCTCACCCTTGAGGGCCAGACGGGTCCGCGGCCGGCCCGGTTCCGCCACCGGCACGGCCGAGAGCAGCGCCTGCGTGTAGGGGTGCGCCGGACGGCTGAAGAGCGCGGTCTTCGGCCCGAGTTCCATCACGCGTCCGAGGTACATCACCGCCACATGGTCGGCGATGTGCTCCACCACCGCCAGGTCGTGTGCGATGAACAGCATCGTCAGGGCGTGCCGCTCCTTCAGGTCGCTCAGCAGGTTGATGACCTGCGCCTGGATCGAGACGTCGAGTGCCGAGACGGGTTCGTCGGCGACCAGGAACTCCGGCTGCACCGCCAGCGCCCGGGCGATGACCAGTCGCTGCCGCTGTCCGCCCGAGAACTCGTGGGGGAAGCGCGTCAGGTAGTCGGCCGGCAGGCCCACCTCGTCGAGCAGCGCGGCGGCGCGCGCGGGTCGCTCGGCCCGGGTGCCGATGCGATGCAGCGCCAGGGCGTGCCTCAACATCGCGCCGACCGTCTCGCGCGGATTCAAGGCGGCGTAGGGGTCCTGGAAGACGATCTGCATGCGCTTGCGGGCGCGGCGCAGGTCGGGCTTCGCCAGGGCCAGCACGTCGACGCCATCGAAGTGCACGGCTCCCGCTGTGGCCGGTTCGAGCCGCAGGACGAGGCGGCCGACGGTGGTCTTGCCCGAGCCGCTTTCGCCGACCAGGCCCAGCACGTCACCGCGCTGGATCGAAAAGCTCACGCCGTCGACCGCCTTCACGTGTCCGACGACCCGTTGCAGGAGGCCGCCATGCAGCGGGAAGTGCTTGACCAGTCCGTCGACCCGCAACAGCGCGTCGGTCATGCGTGCGCCTCTGCCGACAGGGCGAGGTCACGCCAGCGCCCGCACCGAACGTCATGTCCGGGCCCGCTCGATTCGAGGGCCGGCGCGGTCGCCAGGCAGGCCGGCACCATGTGCCCGCAGCGATTGGAGAAGCGGCACCCAGGTGGCAGCTGGGCCAATGTCGGAACCTGACCGGGAATGGCCGGCAATCGGCCGCCGGCCCGGCCCAGGCGCGGCCTCGACCCAAGCAGCCCGGCGGTGTACGGCATGCGCGGGTGCGCGAACAGGTCCGCGACGTCGCTCGACTCCACCACCTGACCGGCGTACATCACGAGCACCCGGTCGGCGATGGAGGCGACGACGCTCAGGTCGTGGGTGATGAAGATGACGGCCATGCCGAGCTGGGCCTGGAGCGCCTCGATGAGGTCGAGAATCTGGGCCTGGATCGTGACGTCGAGGGCCGTGGTCGGCTCGTCGGCGATCAGCACGCTCGGCTTGCACGCCAGCGCCATGGCGATCATCACGCGCTGACGCATGCCCCCGGACAGCTCGTGCGGAAAGCTCCCGGCCCGCCGCTGCGGCTCAGGAATGCCAACGAGCGCCAGCATGTCCACGGCATGGGCCAGCGCCCGGTCGCGACTGAGGCCCTCGTGGCGCTCGACGACCTCGGCGACCTGCGCGCCCACGGTATGGACCGGGTTGAGGCTCGTCATCGGCTCCTGGAAGATCATGCCGACGTGGCGGCCGCGCACGTCGCGCATCTCGTCCTCGGACAGCGTCGTCAGCTCGCGGCCCGACAGGCGGATCGACCCGGCGGCGATGCGCCCGGTGCCCGCCGGCAGCAGGCGCATGATCGAGAGCGCCGTCACCGACTTGCCCGATCCGCTTTCGCCGACGATGGCCAGCGTTTCGCCGGCGCCGACCGAGAAACTGACGCCGTCGACGGCGACCAGCGGCACGCCATTCCCTGACGCGAAGGTCGCACGCAGATCGCGGACCTCGAGCAGCGGGGCTGTGGTACTGGCCGGCACGGCGCCGCTCACCGCCGTCCGAGCTCCTCGAGCGCCTGCGCCACACCGTCCAGGTGCGTGAGATGCATCGAGGCGTAGTTGGGGGCCAGGACCACGCCGTGGCCACCGGCACGATAGGTCGCGAGCACCGACCGCCGCACGATGTCGGTCGAACAGCGTGCGGTGTCGGGCCGGGTGCGGGGCGCGTCGACGCCAACCCCCATGTAGACCTTCGCCCGGCCCTCGACGCCGCGCACCGCTTCCGCGCACTGGCCGAAGACATACGTGTCGGGATCCATCCCGGCCGCGACCAGTTCCGCGAACGGGGCTTCGTCCAGGCCGAGGATGCGGAAGAGCGCGGCCGTGCTCTCATCGGGCGTGAAGTCGCGCAACACGGTCTTGCGCAGGAAGCCGAGCTCCTTGGTCCAGACCTCGCCGGCCTGGTGCTGATAGGTAATCGGCTTGACGAAATCGGCGTAGCGGGTCTGCTCGGCCCACGGCCACTGGGCCCGGCGCAGCAGGTTGAAGTGGTTGCGGTTCCATACGTTGAGGCCGAAGGGCAGCGTCGGCTTGCACCACTTCACCAGGCCGTAGAGCTCGCGGTCGAGGTCCTTGTTGCGTTCGAGCCAGAACTTCTCCCACACCAGTGCCTCGGGGTTCTCGAGCAGCACCCGCAGGAACGTGATCAGGGTGCCGTCCACAAACGTCTTGCCGGCCGCCGCCTCCTGCATGAAGTCGTAGAGCCGCAGCAGCGCCTGGCGGCAGGCCTCGACGTTGACCCCGCGCTCGCCCGCCTCGCGCCGCGCGGCCGGGGAGAAGTCGCCGGGCGCTCCGCCCTGAATCAACGTGTCGAGCGGCGAGTTGCGCTCGTTGCACCACATCACGCCGTCGATCGCGTGATTGCGCACCTGGTCTTCGATCATCGAGTGGATCCACGTGCGATAACCCGGGTGTGAGGTCGACGGCTCGCTGCCGAAGCGGCCGACTAGATCCACCTCCATCGCTTGAGCCAGCGTCGGCACCTCGACGGCCGCGGCCGAGCCGTGGCCGGCGTACTTGAAGAACGGCTCCATCAGCTCGATGTAGACCTGCATGCCGCGGGCGTGCGCGGCCGGCAGCACCATCTTCAGGATGTCCTTGCCCGCGAACTCCGGGTCGCGACTGCGGTAGTCGGCCATGAACGTGTCGCGGTAGTAGCGCGGGTCGGGATCGAAGTAGGCGCCGCCGCGCATCTGATACGGCTCGGGCACACCGTGATCGGGCCAGCCATCAAGCGCGTGGCTGATCGAGCGTCCGCTCTTGAGGCCGAGCCAGCTGACGGTGCCGAGCATCAGCACGTTGACGCCGACGCGGTTCTGGAGCGTGTCGAGCACCGCCTCGACGCCTTCGTCGACGAAGCTGATGGGACTGATCTGGATACCGACGAACTTGCCCTGCGGCGGGGCGGTGGTCATATGGTGGCTCTCGCCTTGGTCGTGAACTCACCAATGCGGCTCATCGCTTCGCGGATGAGCGGCAGCGGCTGCAGATAGCTGATCCGGATGTAATCGGTGCTGGTGTCGCCGAACATGGTACCCGGAAACACCATCACGCCGGTCTCGCGCAGCAGCCGCTCGCAGAACGTGGGCGCGGCGAGGCCGGACGAGGCGATGTTCGTGTAGATGTAGAAGGCGCCGCCGGGGTGCCCATAGGTGAAACCGGCGGCGGTCAGTGCCGGCATCAGCCACGCCCGCCGGGCCGCGTAGTCGTCGAGCATCTGCTGCACCGGCTCCTGAGGGCCGGTCAGCGCCGCCAGCGCCGCATACTGGCTGATGGTACAGGTGTTGATCGAGAGCGTGTGGCGCGGCTCGGTCAGCTTGCCCACGAAATCGGCCGGGGCGGCGAGGTAGCCGACTCGCCAGCCAGTCATGGCATAGGTCTTCGAGAAACCGTTCAGCGTCACCGTCCGGTCGCGCAGACCGGGCAGCGTCGCAATCGACAGGTGCTGATTGGGCGCGTAGATCATGCGGGCATAGATCTCGTCGGCGACGATCAGCAGGTCGTGCCGCAGCGCCAGATCGGCGATGGCGCGAATCACGGCCGGTGGCGTGACCGCCCCGGTCGGGTTGTTGGGCGTGGTCAGCACGAACATCCGCGTGCGCGGGCTGATGCGGGCGGCGATCTCGGCGACGTCGAGCGCGAAGTCGTCTTTCTCGTGGGTCGGCACCGGCACCGGCACGCCGCCGCACAGGCGCACCGCCGTGTCGTAGGTGGTAAAGCGCGGGCTGGTGATGAGCACCTCGTCGCCCGGTGCGCACAGGCCCAGCATCGCGAGCATGATGCCTTCCTGCGCGCCGGCCGTCACCACGATCTCGTCGCTGCCGTAGTCGAGGCCATGCGCGGCCTTCAGATCGGCGGCAATCGCCGCGCGCAGGGCCGGCAGGCCGGTGGGGCCCGTGTAGTGATGATGATTGGCGTCGATGGCCGCCTTGGCCGCCGCCACGATGTGCGCCGGAGTGTGGAAGTCCGGATCGCCGCGGCCGAGCGCGATCACGTCCGTCATGCCGGCGGCGATCGACAGCATGCGCGTCCGGAACGCGCCGTCTTCCTCGACAATGCGCGGCGCGAGCCGCGAGGCGAGCAGGCTCACCCGTGCATCCTCTTGCCGGCGACGAAGGTCATGCGGACATGGTCGAGTGCGAAGAGATCCTGGTCGGGGTTGCCGTCGACGACGATCAGGTCGGCCGCCTTGCCGGCCTCGAGCGTGCCGATGACCGAGTCCATGCGCGAGAGCCGGGCGGCCCGAATGGTGATGGACGCGAGCGCGTCCATCGCGTCGGCGCACACGCCCACCTTCACCATGTGCGCGAGCTCGGGTGCGATCACGTCGTGTTCGACTGCAGGGCTGCCGGCATCGGTGCCGAAGACGATCGGCACGCCGGCCCTGGCGGCGCGAACCAGGCCCTCGTAGCGGGCCGGATTGGCCACCGCCTTCTGCCGTTCCTCGATCTTCCAGTCGGGAATGCCGAACTTCTTCGCCACCTCGGGCTGGCTCTGCTGCACGAGCGGCGCGAAGGTCGTCACGATCGGAATCTTCTTTTCGAGGAGCAGGGCCACCGTCGACTCGGACATCGAGCCGCCGTGCTCGACGCAGTCGACCCCGAAGCGGGCGACCCGCTCGATGCACGCATCGTAAGTGGCGTGGGCCGTGATCGGCAGGTTGTTGCGGTGGGCTTCGTCGATGACGGCGCTAAGTTCTTCGTCGGTGAACTCGAGCGTGTCGTGGCAGGCCATGATCTTGATGAGGTCGGCGCCGCCGCGCACCTGCTCGCGCACGGCCCGCCGCATTTCGTCGGCGCCGCTCGCCTCGCGGCACACCCAGTAGGTGTGGCCGCCGGTCTGGATGATGGCCGCACCGCACACTTTGACGCGCGGGCCGGGGAAGATCCCCTGCTCGATGGCCTGCTTCGAGTAGAGATTCAGGTCGTGGAAGCCGAGGTCGCGGACCATCGTGACGCCGGCGCGCAGGCTCTTCAGCATGTTGGCCGCGGCCTTGAACACCGAGATCGGCCGCGGGTCGTCCATCGACTGGCGGGCCAGGTCGTGGATGCCGTCCCAGTTCAGGTGCGCGTGACTGTTGATGAGGCCGGGCATGATCGTGCCGCCGGTCTCAATCACCGGTGCATCGCTGGCCGGCCGTGCCGAGCGCGCGCCGACCGCGACGATCTTGCCGGCCTTCAGCTCGACGAAGCCGTCCGCGATGAGCGGGCTGGCCATCGTCAGCACGCGGCCCGTCAGCACCAGGTGCGGCAGCGGCAGGTCGAACATGGGCTTGGTGATCTTCTGGTAGCGCCAGGCGGCAGGCTCGGGCATCGGAAAGGCTCCTTCTGACTCAGAGGGGCAACACGCGCCGGTCGATCGGGTGCGTGGATTGAAAGCGGCTGGCCGTCTCGACGGCGCCGTCGCCGACGATAAGCGTGTCGATGGTGCGCCAGCCGTCACGGGCCGGGCGATAGACGCCCGGTTCGCACGAAAATACCATCCCGGCGGCCGCCGGGGTGTGGTCGCCGGGAGCCAGCCACGGCGCTTCGTGGCCCTCGAGCCCCATGCCGTGCCCGATGCGGTGGCGAATGGCCTCGCCAAACCCGGCCGCGCGAATCGGCGCCAGCGCGGCGTCGTTGACCTCGGCGCAGGTCAGTCGGCGCGCCAGCGCGTCGATGGTGGCGCGGTGCGCTGCGTCCATCGCTTGCATGACGGCGCGCTGCTCAAGACTGATCGCGCCGCACACCAGCGTGACGCCGCTTTCGGCGTGATAGCCGCCCAGGCTGCAGCCGATGCCGGCAATCACGGGCTCGCCGGGCTGCGGGCGGCGGGCGAGGACGGCGCCGTGCGGCAGCGCGGCGCGTGGGCCGGAGTGCACCGACGCCGTGATGCCGACTTTCGTGCCCTGGAACGCGGCTCCGTGCGTGGCCACGAGGGCGGCGCGGGCGTGGCCGGTGCAGTCTGCCATCAGATCCAGCTCGGTGGCCCCCTGGCGAATCAGGCCGGCGCCAACGTCGAGCAGGCGTTCGAGGACGAGGTCGGCGAACCGCGCCGCTTCGCGGATGAGGGCGAGTTCGTCGCGGTGCTTCACCACGCGTTCCGGGCGCACGTGATCCGCCAGATCGAGGTGTGTGAGGCGGGCCCGTGCGGCGTCGAGAAGTCGCGCCTCAAGGGCATCGATGCCGAGGCGCCGAGCGCCGGTCTCGCCGATCATCCACAACGCCGGCGGCACGTCGCCGGGAAACTCGTCGTAGGTCGTGACTTCCACGCCGGGCACGTCGAGCGCGTTCTCGCGTTCGAGATGGGGCACGAGCAGTCGCGCCTCGCCGTCTACCGGTACCCACAGGCCCATCGGGCGTTCGTTCACCGAGAAGTGCCAGCCCGTGGCGTAGATCACGTTCCCAGCCGCCAGGACCAGCAGGCCGTCGAGGCCCGCCGCCTCGGCGCGTGTCCGCAGGCGATCGCGGACGGCGGCCCGGAAGGTCGGGGCCAGCGGCGCCAGGACCGGCGCGGCCGCTGTCACAGGCGCGCCTCGCGCCACGGCCCGACGACGAGGAGCGTCTCGGGCACCCCGAGCTCGCAGCCGAGCGCCGTGAGATCGGTGAGCACGTCGTTGTCGAGCGGCACGCCCACGGCGAGCTTGGTGGCCACGCGCCGGGCCTCCTGCTCGCCGGGCAACAGCACTTCCTCGACGCCGGGACGCAGTGCCCGCGACTTCACCATCCGCGCGAAATCGTCCATCCGCCGCGTGAACTCGGCCAGCGGCATGAACCACTCGATGTCGATGGCGGTGAGGGTGTGGCTCACGTCCAGTTTGCCCGGGTCGGCGTAGGGCGTGAGGCCGTAGCCGCCGCCGCCGATCACGCCGGTGAGCACGTCGGTCATGAACGCGAGCCCGTAGCCCTTGTAGGTGCCGATGCCGAGCAGCGCGCCGGTCATGGCCGCATTCGGGTCATCGGTCTCGTGGCCGTCGGGCGTGAGTGCCCAGTCGCGCGGCATCGGCCGGCCTTCGCGCGCGTGCCACTGCATCATGCCCTTGCCGGCGGTCGTGAGCGCGATGTCGAGTACGGCGGGGAAGCCCAGGCCCGTCGGGGCGGCGAGGCCCCAGGGGTTGGTGCCCACGGCGCCCTCGCGGGCGCCCCACGGCGCCATCTCGGGCCCGGCGTTGGTGAAGGCGATGCCCAGGCAGCCCGCATCGGAGGCCTGGCAGGCGTGCACGGCACTTGACCCAAAGTGGGTCGAGTGGCGCACGACCACCTGGCCAATGCCGCAGACCTTTGCTTTGGCGATGGCGAGCGTCATCGCCCGGGCCGCGGCCACGGTGCCGATGCCGTTGTGCGCATCGACCAGGGCCAGGGCCGGACTTTCCTTGACGATCTCCCACGGCGCTCGCGGATCGACCTGCCGGCTGCGCAGACGCTCCTGATAGCGGCGCAGCCGGCGCACACCCTGGCCGTGGCCGGGATGAAAGCGGAGCTCCGAGAAGACCAACGCGCGACCGAAGATGCCGGCGTCCTCATCAGGCAGGCCGAGGGCGCGGAAGACCGCGATCGTGAACGCTTCGAGACTGTCGGGCGTGACGGACGTGAGTGAAATCATTGGCTCCCGGGGTGACGCCGGTGCCACACACGCCGGCCGCGATCATGACGCGCTCTAGAATACACGGGCCACCGTTCCGGCGGCGACCGCCGCGCAGAGATCTGCCGTCGGTCGACTCGCCCCGCGCGACCTAGCGGCGGACCTCATGGCTCAAGCGCCAGCAGGTCGGCGAGGTTGGCACCGGGTGCGTCGAAGCTGCCGAGTTCTCCGGCCGGGGCCGTCAGCAGCACGGTGATGCCGGGACCGTAGCCGGCGCGCGGACCATCCGTACTGCAGACCACGCCGATGGCACGGGCCCCGCGCAAGTAGCCGTGGTTGAAGCGGCTGTCGGTGTCGTCGAGCGCGACGATGTCGCCGAGGCGCAGCCGGTCGAGGCCGAGTTCGGCCATTAGCGCTCGATCGGTGGACTGCATATGGACGCTGCCGCCCTCGGACGTCAGCCCGAGGCCGGCGCCCACGAGATGGGCCGGAATGCGCGCCGTCACGCCCATGAGCACGCGTCCGTCCTCCTCGCGCGCGGGCATGACGTCGAGCAGGCCGGGGGAGAGGCTCCGAAGCGCAATGGCCGGGTGCGCCGTGAGCGTCATGCCCACTCCTTCGGCGCGCACCACGATCTGGTCGCCCACGGCCATCTTCGCGCGGGCCGCCTTCGGCAGATGCACGATGAGCTGCTCCGAGAAGCGGCCCGACTTGCCGGTGACGATGCCGCGGGTGCCGGCCGCCTGGCCGGTCATCACCGTGGCGCGATTGCCTACGCACGCATAGGTGACGAGGCCCCGGTTTTTCATGTCGTCGGCCTGGCGGATGCTCGCGCCCGGGTGAATGCAGTCGGCGGCCCAGCCAAACGCGCGGTCACCCACCGACACGTTGTAGACGAGGCCGCCCCACGCGGGCAGCAGGAACGCGGTGCCATCGGCGGCGAACCGGTACGGCTCGGCCGGCAGCGGCGGCAGGCTCGGGTGCGCGACGGCGCCGGCCACAGAAACGGCAATGAGGTCGGCGCGATTGGTCGTAATCGTGTGGGCGGTCATGACGGCTTCCGGATGGCGAGCGTGGTGGCGATGTTGGCGGCCGGGTCGATGGTGAAGCCCAGGGCGTCCTCCGGACCAGTGATGAGCGTGAGGATGCCCGGACCGTGTCCCGTCAGCACCGAATCGCCGTGAATGCACAGACAGATCGCCACCCAGCCGCGGCGGTACGAACGGCCGAAGCGATGGTCGACATCGCGGATGGCGATGAGGTCGCCGAGCCGCATTTGATCGATGCCCAGTTCGGCCATCAGCGCCCGGTCGCCCGACATCAGGTCCTGATCGACGAACTCGGCGTTCAGTTCGGCGCCCGAGCCCATGATGCGGGCGGGCAGTTCCATCGCCACGGGACAGATGACCCGGCCGCCGTCCACCCTGAGGCCAAAGGCCTCGGCCAGGGCCGGACTGGTCTTCTTGAACTCGAGCGAGGGATGACCGTTAAGGCGCAGGCCGCGGCCCGTGGCCCGAATCTGGACCGTGTCGCCGATGGTCATCCGGTCGAGGACGTCGGGCTCGAAATCCACGAGCAGCCGCGCATGTTCGCCGGTCACGACGCCGCGGGCGCCGCGCGCCAGGCCGCTTGTGACCTCGGCCGTGTTACCGATGCAGGTCAAATAGTGGAGGGCATAGTCGGCGCGTTCGTCGGTGTGGGCGATCGACACGCCGGGCTCGACATGGTCGCCCGCCCAGCCGAACGCCCGATCGCCGACGCGCGCGTTGTAGACGATGCCGTACATCCCAGGAAGGGTGGTGGCCCGGCCGTCGGGCCAGTGCAGGTAGGCGCCCTGCCGGATTGCCGGCTGGCTTACCTGGCCGGTGACGGCCATCTCGACCAGGTCGCTGGTGTTCCACGTCAGGCCGTCGTGCATGCGTCCTCTCACGTTTGGCGCGCAAGCCGGTTGGCTTGTCGCCGGTCGACAATATACACTGTGCGCCGCTGGTGCCGCCGCCAATCGCGCGATGGCCGGGAAGAGGGTCTCCGAAACGATGGGTTATGCCGCATTTCTGGAACGGGTCGGGCAGGTCAATGACCTGATCGTCGCCAAGCAGATTCTGGCCTGGGACGCGCGCACGATGATGCCGCCCGGCGGCGCCGAGACACGCGCCAAACAAGAGGCCACGCTGATGGTGATGGCCCGCGACCTGCTGGTGTCAGACGACACCCGGCGGCTGCTCGACCAGGCCGAGGCCGAGACGGCCGGACGTGCGGCCGACAGCGTCGAGCGCGCCAACTGCGCCCAGGCCCGGGAGGCCATCGACTATCACCTGCGGATTCCCGGCGCGCTCGTGGCCAAACGCGCCGAGCTCGGTGCCATCGGCCACGAGGTGTGGGCGCATGCGCGGGCCGAGAGCAACTTCGCGGCGTTCGTGCCGACGCTCGAAGAAACCGTGGCGCTCAACCGCGAGATGGCCGAGTACATCGGCTATGCCGCGCATCCCTATGACGCCCTGATGTACCGGTTCGAGCCGGGCGAGACCGTCGCCTCGCTCCAGCCGCTCTTTGCCACGCTGCGCGCCGCGATGCTGCCGCTGGTGCGCGCGATCGGCCAGCGCCCGGAGCCGCGGATCGACTTCCTGCAGCGCGCCTATCCGCGCGAGGCGCAGCTGGCCTTCGGCCTCTCGATGGCGAAGAAGATCGGCTACGACCTCCACCGCGGCCGTCTCGATACCACCGTGCACCCCTTCGAGGTGTCGTTCACGAGGAATGACGTCCGCATCACCACCCGCATCAACGAGCGGTGGATGCCGTCGAGCCTGTTCGGCTCGCTGCACGAAGCCGGGCACGCCCTCTACGAGCAGTACGCCGACCCGGCTTTCGTGCGCACACCCCTCGCCACCGACCTCGTGGGCCTCTACGCCGTCAGCGGCGTGAGCTTCGGCGCGCACGAGAGCCAGTCGCGGCTCTTCGAGAATCACGTCGGCCGCAGCCGCGAGTTCTGGGAACTGAACTTCCCGGAAGCGCGCGCCGCCTTCCCGGAACAGCTGGCCGAGGTCGACGTCGAGACGTTCTGGCGCGGCGTGAACCGCGTGGCGCCTGGGCTCATCCGCGTCGAGGCCGACGAGCTGACCTACGACTTCCACATCATGCTGCGCGTGGAGATCGAAGCCGCCCTCGTCGACGGCAGCCTCAAGGTCACCGACCTGCCCGAGGCCTGGAACGCCAAGATCAAAGACTACCTGGGTCTCGAGGTGCCGAACGATCGCATGGGCGTGCTGCAGGACGTGCACTGGTCGTCGGGCCAGATCGGCACCTTCTGCAACTACACCATCGGCAACGTGATGGCCGGCCAGCTCTTCGAGGCGGCCGTGAAGGATCCGCGCATCTCGGCCGGGCTCGCCACGGCCGACTACACGCCGCTACGCGAGTGGATGACCGAACACGTGCACCAGCACGGCCGTCGCTACAACCGCAACGAACTGCTCGTGCGGGCCACCGGCCGCACGCTCGATCCCGCGCCCTACATCGCGCACCTGACGAGCAAATACTCGACCATCTACGGACTGTGACCCCAATGCCCACGACTCGTCTCGCGCACCGCGCCGCGCTCAAGGACACGCGCGTCAATATCCGGCTGCAGGAGATCGCCGACAGCCTTCCGGATGTCATCCGGATGGGCCGCGGCGACCCCGACTTCGACACGCCCGCGCACATCGTGCGCGCCGGGCAGGAGGCGCTGGCCAAGGGCGCCACCCACTACACCCACGCGCAAGGCATCCTGCCGCTCCGCCAAGCCATCGCCAAGGACATCCTGGCGCGCGGCGGCGCCAGCTACACGCCCGATCAGATCGTCGTGACGCCCGGCGCGCAGCAGGCGCTCTTCACCGTGGCGCTCGGGCTGCTCAATCCAGGCGACGAGATGCTGGCCGCCTGCCCGGGCTACCACCCCTATCACCAGGCTGCCGAGCTGGCCGGTGGGCGCGTGGTCGACATCCGCACGACGATGGCCACTAACTTCACGCTGACCGCCGAGATGGTCGAGGCGCACCTCACGCCGAAGACGAAGATCATCGTCGTCATCAACCCGAGCAACCCGACCGGTACGGTCACGCCGCCCGGCGAGGTGAGTCGGATTGCCGCCGTGGCCAAGGCTCACGACCTGCTCGTCATTTCGGATGAGATCTATGCCCAGCTGACTTACGGCGACGCCCGCATCCAGCCGGTGGCGTCGCTGCCCGGCATGGCCGAGCGCACGATCACGATTTCGGGCTTCTCGAAGACGTACGCCATGACTGGCTGGCGGGTCGGTTACTTCGCGGCCCCGGCCGACCTCGTGCCGGCGCTGGCCGCGATCCACAACGGGCTGGCCATCTCGACCGCCGCGGTGAGCCAGCATGCCGCGCTGGCCGCGCTGACCGGCCCGCAAGACTGCGTGGCGGACATGCGTCGCACCTACGACGAGCGCCGCGTGGCCCTCTGCGACGGGCTCCGGTCGATGGGCATCCCCTACGCCGACCCGCAGGGCGCCTTCTTCGTCTACGCCAACGTCTCGAGCGTGGGCATGGGCGCGACCGCGTTCTGTGAGAAAGTGCTGCGCGAGGGCCGCGTGCTGGTGTTCCCGGGCGTCGTTTACGGCGACTACACCGACGACTTCGTGCGCCTGTCGCTGACCCAGCCGGTCGACAAGATCCGCGAGGCCTGCGCGCGCATGGCGGCCGTCGTCGCTTCGATACGGGAGAGCGCATGAAGTCCGACAACCCGAATGTGAAGAGCATCAAGCACATGGCGTTTGCCGTGCGTGATGCCGCTGCGGCCCTGGCCGCGTACGCCCGCTTCCTGCACGTCCCGGCCAACACGGAGCTGAAGGTCTACCCGAAGTCGCAGAACCGGGTAGCGCTCTTCAACCTGGGCGGCATCGAGTACCAGCTCTGCGAGTCGCTGCAGCCCGGTGGCCGGTTCGCGGCGTGGATCAATCAGCGCGGCGCCGAAGGCCTGCATCACATTTGCTACGAGGTGGACGACATCGACGCCGCGCTCGCGCACGCGCAGGCGCAGGGCGCGTCGCTGCGCATCTGCCAGGCCTGCCAGAAGTACGGCTCGCACCCGCACCCGGAAGGCTGGGTGGCCTTCCTCGACAACGAGGCCGGCGGCATCGAGATCGAGTTCATGCAGGTCTACACGCCAGAACAGTTGAAGCAGTACCAGGAAGTCCAGGGGATTTGATGATGCCTGCCGCCAAGACCGTCACTGTTGGTTCCGCTTCTGCCGCGCCAGGCACCGTCGTTCGCGGCGCGATTCCGGTCACGACACTCGCCGGCGGTACGCCGCTCGAGATTCCCGTCGTCATCATCAACGGCGCCCAGGGTGGGCCCTGTTTCTGGGTCGACGGCGCGATTCACGGCGACGAGCCCGAGGGCCCGCTGGCGTGCCAGATCGCGATGCGCGAGATCGACCCGGCCCGACTTTCAGGCACGGTCGTGCTCGTACCGGTGATGAACGTGCCGGCGTTCGAGGCCGCGCAGCGCGGCAATCCGCTCGATACCTTCAGCTACGACATGAACCGGATCTATCCGGGGCGGGCGAACGGCTACCTCACCGAGCGGATGGCGGCGGCGCACGCCGCGGCCATGACCGCCACCGCCGATTTCGAGATCTCGATCCATTCGGGCGGCGCGCATTCGTTCCTGGACAAGGCGATCTTCGTTGACGAATCGCCAGCCTCGGTGGAACTGGCGACGGCGATGGGGCCCGGATGGGGCTGCATCATGTCGTCGTTCAATCCGAAGGGAAGTCCCATGGCCCACATGAAGGACTCGGGCAAGGTGGGCATCACCGTGGAACTGGGCGGGCGGTCGGCAACCTCGCCAACGGAATTCGCGCGCGTGGGCCGAGAGCTGGCCAACTCGATTCTGAACATCCTGCGGCACTACAAGATGTATCCCGGCGCGGCGGCCTACCCCTCGCCGCGCTACAAGGGGCAGCAGGAGGCGCTCCTGGCGGCGGCGTCGGGCTTGTTCCTGCCGGCGCCCGGTGTCGGCTTCCTGACGATGATGAAAAAGGGTGACGCCATCGCCCGCATCACGAACATCTTCGGCGACACGCTCGCCGAGCTCAATGCGCCCGCCGACGGCATGATCTTCGGTCTGCGTGCACTGCCGAACGTGACGACCGGCGAATGGTGCTGCTTCTACTGCAAGGTGGAAGGGACGCGGGACTAGGACGGCCGTGACCAACGACGTGGCGTCGGCGCGCGACTTCGTGGGCTACGGCGAGACGCCGCCCGATGTCTGCTGGCCGGGCGGCGCGCGCCTGGCCGTGAACGTCGTCCTCAACTACGAAGAGGGTTCCGAGTACTCGATCGAGGATGGCGACGGTCGCTCCGATGCCACGCTCACGGAAGTCGCGCAGGCGCGGGTGCCGCAGGGGCTGCGCGACCTGGCGGCCGAGAGCATGTTCGAGTACGGCAGCCGCGTCGGGTTCTGGCGGATCTATCGGCTGTTTCGCGAACGCCGGCTGCCGCTCACGGTGTTCGCGGCGGCGCTGGCGCTCGAGCGGAATCCCGCGGCGGCGCGCGCCATCGCGGCCACCGACTGGGATGTCGTATGCCACGGCTGGCGCTGGATCGAGCAGTACCTGCTCGACGAGGCGACCGAGCGCGACCACATCGCCCGCGCGCATGACGCCGTTACGCGGCTCATCGGCCGGGCTCCCGAGGGCTGGTATTGCCGCTATGCGCCGTCGCCGCACACCCGACGGCTGGTGGTCGAGCACGGCGGCTTTGGCTACGACAGCGACGCCTACAACGACGAACTGCCGTACTGGGTGACGGTGGCCGGCCGCCCGCACCTGGTGGTGCCGTATTCGCTGGCGATCAACGATGCCAAGCTCGTCGGCGGACCGCTCGTGAGCGGCCGCGTGTTCGGTGAGTTCCTGATCGACAGCTTCGAGGAGCTGCTGGCCGAGTCGCGGCACCAGCCGCGCATGATGTCGGTGGGTCTGCACGCACGGGTCATCGGCCAGCCGGGACGGATGGGCGGATTGCGGGCCTTTCTCGACCATATCGAGGGGCGCCCCGGCGCGTGGCTGTGCCGGCGCGGCGACCTCGCTGCCCACTGGCGCACGCAGGTGCCGCCGTCTGGAGCGTCCCGGTGAGGCTGCCGTTGCTGGCCCCGGACGCGGCGTTGTTCGCGCCGTTCGGCGAATTCATCGACGTGCCCGCCGAGGTCGGGGTGCGACGGATGTACAGCGAATGGCTGGCGCCCGTACCGGGTCTGGCACTGCAGTTCCACACCAACCGGGTCGCGGCCTCCACCTTGCCCTTGCGTGTCGATCGGGTCGAGCGCCATCCCCACGCCGCGCAGCTGTTCCTGCCGCTCGTGGCCTCGCGGTACGTCGTGACCGTGATGACAGCAGATGCGGCCGGCGCACCCGATCCGGCGTCGGCGCGCGCGTTCCTGTTGCCGCCCACGCTCGGGGTCGTCTACCGGGCCGGTGTCTGGCATGCCGGCATCACGGCGCTCGATACGGACGCCAGTTTCGCCGTGGTGATGTGGCGCGGCGCCGCGGATGATGATGTCTTCGCAGACATCCTGACGGTCGTCGTCGAAGCGCCGGCCGCCGTTGCCTTGTCAGGAGGCAGGCGTGGCTAACCATCCGCCTGCCAACGGGAATCCGGCCGCGCCGGCCGCCGCCACGCTCGCACCGATCGAGCAGACGCCGCTCAAGGTGCAGATCGCCGACCAACTGCGGCGGGCCATCGTGACCGGGCGGCTGCGCCCGGGCGCGGCGCTGGTCGAAACCGCGCTCGCCGAACAGCTCAACGTCAGCCGGGCGCCGATTCGCGAAGCGGTGCAGATTCTCGAAAACGACGGCCTGGTCGAAACCGCGGCTTACAAGGGCAAGCGCGTCAAGCCGCTCACGGTTCGCGAGGTGGTCGAAACCTGCGAGATGCGCACGGTGTTCGAGGTCACGGCGGCGCGGCGTCTGCTCGCGCACGGCACGGCGGTCGACGCGTTGTGGGAGCCCTGTCGCGTGATGGAAGAGGCCGCCGCCGCGGGCGACCGCGAAGCGCTGGTCGTGGCCGACGAGGCGTTTCACCGGCGGCTCATCGAGCTCTCAGGTCAGGCGCTCCTGACCCAACTCTGGGCTGGCCTCTATCTGCGGATCCACCAGATCATGTCGCTGCGCAACGACCGCGACGTGAACCTGGTCGACATCGCCGCCAACCATCCCCCGATTGTCCATGCGCTCGCTGCTGGAGACGGTGCGCTGGCGGAACGCCTGATCGCCGAACATACCCACGCGTTGGCCAGTTTCGATCCGGCCAGCGTCGCGGAGGATCCGGCATGAGGGCGCCCGAGACCGTGCTCATCACCGGCGCCGGCGGGTTCGTCGGCAGCGCCCTCGCCGAAGGCTTCGCGGCGCTCGACTGGCGCGTGACGGCCGTCGACCGGGTGTTCGACGCGATGACTGCCGGGCGCCTGGCTGGCTGCGATCTGATCACGGCCGAGCTCGGCGATCGCAGGTCGCGCGAGCTGCCGGCGGTGGCGCTGGTGATTCACGCCGCGGCCATCACGACCCCGGCCGCCGACCTCGGCTGGACGCCCGCGGCCCACGTGGCGGCCAACACCAGACCGCTCGTTGCGATGCTCGAATACGCGGCGCGCACGCGCCCGGCGGCCTTCGTGTTCATCAGTTCGAGCGGCGTCTTCGCCGCCGGCGATGGCCGCACCGTGCTGACCGACGCCGACCTGCCCACCGGCCGCTCACCCTATGCCGCAGCCAAGCGCGCTGGGGAATTGCTGACGGTGGCGGCGCTCGAGGGCCTGGTGGCAGCGCACGTGATTCGGTTGGGTTACCTATATGGGCCGCACGAGACCGCGCGGCCGAGCCGGTCGCGTCCCTCGGCCGTGGCCCGCTGGCTGGCGGCGGCGCGCGACGGGCATCCGCTCGTGGTGCCGTCCGACGACCCGCTCCGCGACTGGACCTTCACGCCCGACCTGGCGCCGGCCTTGGCGCGGCTGGCCGGGCTGCCGCCCGCCGATCGGCCGGTGCATCTCTGCAGCCCGCACATGATGAGGGACAGCGCCATGGCCGGCGGCATTGCCGCGCTCGTCCCCGGCGCCACGTGCGTGACGGAGCCGGCCGCCGCGCCGGCGAAACCGCCGATGCGCGCATCGGATCGGTCGCGCCTGGGCGACATCCGGTGGACCGCCCCGGAGGAAGCGTTGGCGCGCCTGGCTGCCGCGGAGGTCGCGGCATGAGCGGCGTGCGCGTCATCCTCGTCGGGCTGGGAGCCCGGGCCCGCATCTGGCGACGCGTCGTGGCGGCGCATCCCGACTGCCGGATCGTCGGCCTCGTCGACCAACGCACCGACGCCGTGGCGGCGGCGGTGGCCGAGACGCCCGGCGCCGTCGGCGGCGCGACGCTCGCCGAGGTCGCGGCGCGTGTGGCGGCCGACGCCGTCATTCTCAGTACGCCACCCGGCGGTCGCGAGGATCAGCTCGCCGCGGCCTGCGCCGCCGGGCTCGCGATCCTGGCGGAGAAGCCGCTGGCCGACAGCGTCGCGGCCGCTGAGGCGCACGTGGCGACGGCCGCGCGCGCCGGGGTGTCACTCGCCGTCGGGCTGAACTTCCGCTACCTGGCCGTGACCCAGGCGCTGAAGGCCCTGCTCACGCCGGAGCAGATGGGCCGTCCCGAGTTCGCGCACTTCACCTACGAACGCTGGCGCGATGGGCAGCTGCCGCATCTCAACAAGTATCCACTCACGATGGATCACCCCATGCTCTGGGAGCAGTCGATCCATCATTTCGACCTGATGCGTTTCGTCTACGACGCCGAGCCGACGGCGATTTCGGCACGGACGTTCAATCCGTCGTGGTCGATGTATGCCGGCGCCGCCAACGTCTCGGCGCTCATCACATTCGCGGGCGGCCTCGAGGTGACCTATCAAGGCACGTGGGCGGGCAACTGGCAGCCCATGACGTTCAACTGGCGCACCGAGACGCCCCGCGGCGTCGTCATCCAGGCCGACATGTTCGGCGCGCTCGGCTATGCGCGCCGTGATGACCCGGCCCTGACGCCAGTTACCCTGCCCACCGTCGAACCGTGGGTGGACGACGCGGCGGCGCTCTTCGATGACTTCGTCGCCCATGTCCGTGACGGGGCGCCGCTGCCGTGCCCCGGCACCGATCACGTACGTTCCCTGCGCATGGTGGCGGCCTGCATCGAGTCATCGATGACCGGCCACGCCGTCGATCCCCGTGTCCCAGCACAGCAAAGGACGAGCCCCTCATGAAACTGCGCTACCTCGTGGCCCTCGTGGCCGGCCTTGCCATTGTCGGTGCGGCGGTGATGATGATTCGGACCGGACCGCGCGCCGCCAGCACGATCGTCGTCGGCCTGAGCGCCGACATCGCTACCTTCGAGCCGGCCAACATCTCGAGCCGCGACAACATGAACATCGCGCACCACATCTTCGCGTCGCTGTTCACGCTGGATCTGGACGGCCAACACCTGCCCAGCCTGGCGCGCGAGCTGGCCATCTCCGAGGACGGGCTGGCCTATACCTACACCTTGCGTGAGGGCCTGACTTGCCACGACGGCGAGGCGCTCACGGCCGACGACGTCGCCTACACCTTCACCCGCATCGCCGATCCGGCCAACAAGTTCACCGGCAACGCGCCGGGCTTCGTCTTCAGCTCGATTGGCTTCCGCGGCGCCGAGGCGCTCGACCCACAGCGCGTGCGTATCACGATCGCCCGGAAGAACCCGATCGCCTTCGGCCTGCTGACCGAGATCAGCATCCACTGCAAGGACAGCTACGAGAAAATGACCCTTGACCAGGCGGCGACGGCGCCGATCGGCTCCGGCCCGTATCGGCTCGTGTCGTGGTCGCGCGGGGCCGAGATCGTCCTTGAGAAAGTGGGGGCATCCGCGGCCGCCTTCGACCGTATCGTCTGGCGGATTATCCCCGAGGCCTCGACCCGCGCTGCCGAGCTGATGGCCGGCAATGTCGACATCATCGCCAACGTGGCGCCCGATCAGATCGCCGCCATCAATCAGTCGGGCGTCGCGGCCGTGCAATCGGTGACGAGTACCCGGCGCATGTTCGTCGGCTTCAACCAGGCCGAACAGTTTGGCAAGACGCCCGGCGGGCGGGCGATTCGCGATCCGCGGGTGCGACGCGCCCTGCAGTACGCGGTCGACGTCCCGACCATTTGCAGGCAGTTGCTGCAGGTCGAGTGTCAGCGAGCCACCGGCCTCGTCAACGCGGTCAACGCCAACAAGGCCCTGTCGCCCTATCCCTACGAGCCGGCCACAGCCGAGCGGCTGCTCGATGAGGCCGGCTGGCCCCGCGTCAACGGCAAGACGCGCTTCGCGCTGACGCTGCAGGCCGGCCGCGGCCGGTATCTGAACGATGTCAACGTCGTGCAGGCCATCGGCCAGTACTTGCGCGATGCCGGTGTCGACCTGACGGTCGAACTGATGGACTGGGCCAGCGTCTTCCAGCCGCTGCTGCGCACGCGCACCGCCGGGCCGCTCTTCTTCATGGGCACCGGCGGCGGCCTGTGGAGCCCCATCTACGACATGAACGATCTGGCGCGCGTGGACGCCGGCACCAACTACCCGAACTGGTCCGACCCACGCTGGTTCTCGCGCTGGGATGACCTCACCGCTGCCGCGACGCCTGAGGAGACCCGCCGCATTGTCGACGAGATGCTGCAGGTGTTTTACGACGACGGCCCGTGGCTGCACTTGTACTTCCAGCCCGACTTCTACGGCGTGTCTTCGCGCGTCGAGTGGAAGGCCAGACCCGATGAGCGGATCTACGCGTTCGACGCGAGGCCCAAGGGCTGATGGGCATCCTGGTCGCGCGCCGGTTGCTGCAGAGCGTCGTCGTCATTCTCGGCGTGACGCTCATCAGCTTCATCGCCCTCCATGCCGGGGGCGACCCGACCTACCTGTTCGTGAGCGAGCGAGCGACCCCAGAGGAGATTGCGCTGGTCCGCCAGGCGCTCGGCTTCGACCGGCCACTGCACGTCCAGTACCTGAGCTTCGTAGCCGACCTGGCCCGCGGCGACTTCGGCACCTCACTCTCGTACCGCCAGCCGGCGCTCGACATCGTGCTGGGCGCCTTCCCGGCGACGATCGAGCTGGCGGTGTTCGCCTTTGCGATCGCCATCGTCGTGGCCATTCCGCTCGGCGTTGTCGCCGCCCTCAACCGCGGTACGGCCGTGGACGGCTCGATCACGATGCTCGGGCTGCTGGGGCAGTCGATTCCGAACTTCTGGATGGGGATCATGCTGATCCTCTTCTTCGGGCTCTACTTGCGCTGGTTTCCGATCTCCGGCCACGTGCCCTTCCTCGTGCCACTCCTGAACGGCGACCTCGCCACGGCCCTGGGCAACCTGCCGCGCACCCTCTATTTCCTCGTCATGCCGGGCCTGGCGGTGGCCACCTATTCGCTGGCCCGCAACACCCGGCTCGTGCGTTCGTCGATGCTCGAGGTGCTGGGACAGGACTACGTGCGCACGGCGCGCGCCAAGGGCCTGTCCGAGCAGGTCGTGGTGGTGCACCACGCGCTGCGCAACGCCTGGCTCCCGGTGGTGACGATGGTCGGCCTCGAGTTTGGTTTCCTGCTGGGCGGCGTCGTCGTGACCGAGACCGTCTTCAGCTACCCGGGCATCGGGCGGCTGCTGTTCAACGCGATCAACCAGCGCGACATTCCAGTCGTGCAGGCCGGCGTCATCCTGCTGGCCGGCAACTTCATTCTGCTGAACACGGTGGTCGATCTCGTCTACGCGCGGCTCGATCCGCGCGTGTCGCTGACCCGAGGTCGGCGATGAACCTGCGGCCAGATCCAGGGCGGGCGTGGCGCAGCATGGTGAGGGCGAAATGGCCGCTGCTGGCGGTGGCTATTCTGGCCGTCGTGGTCGTGGTGGCGGCCTTCGGCCCGTGGCTGGCGCCGCTCGATCCCGAGCGTCAGAGCATCGCGTCGCGACTGTCGCCGCCGGGCACGACCGGCCCACAGGGGATCACGCACTGGCTCGGGTCCGACGTGCTCGGCCGCGACGTGTTGTCGCGCCTGCTCTACGGCGCGCGGATCTCGTTGCTGGTCGGGCTGGCGGCGATCATGGTCGGCGGGACCCTGGGGACGTTGGCGGGTCTCGTCTCTGGCTACTTCGGCGGCTGGGTCGACGACGTGACGATGCGGCTCGGCGACATGCAATTGGCGTTTCCGTTCGTGCTCCTGGCGATCATGTTCCTGGTGGTGTTGGGCCCGGGGGTCGGCAACCTCGTACTGGTCCTTGGCATCGGCCAGTGGGTCACCTACGCCCGAATCGTTCGTGCCGAGACGCTGGCGCTGCGCGAAAAGGAGTTTGTCGAGGCAGCCCGCGCGCTGGGCGACAGCACCACGACCATTCTGTTCCGCACGATTCTGCCGAACACCGTCGCCCCGCTGACCGTCATTGCTTCGTTCAACGTGGCAAGTGTGATTCTCACCGAGGCGGCGTTGTCGTTCCTTGGCCTGGGGGTGCCGGCGTCGGTCCCGACGTGGGGCAGCATGCTGGCCGAGAGCCGCGACACGCTGCTGGCGAACAAGTGGTGGCTCGCCGTGTTTCCCGGCGTCGCGATCATGCTGACCGTGCTCAGTTTCAACATCATTGGGGATTGGCTACGGGACGCCCTGGATCCGCGGCTGCGGGAGCGACAGTGAGGCAACCAGCATGAGAGTCGGAATCATCGGGGCCAGCTTTGCGCAGGCGGCGTATTTGCCGGCGCTTCGGCACGTGCCTGGGGCAGACGTCGTCGCGGTGGCATCTGCCCGCCTGGCGAGCGCGCAGAAAGCCGCCTCGGCCTTCGGCGTTCCGCACGCCTACGACGACTGGCAGCGGATGCTCGCCGCGCACACCTTCGACCTGGTGTGCATCGCGACCCCGACCGTGCAGCACGCGCCCCAGACCCTGGCGGCGATCGCCGCCGGCGCGCACGTGCTCTGCGAGAAGCCGACGGCGATGCACGCCGGTGAGGCGGCGCGCATGCTCGCCGCCGCTGAAGCCGCCGGCCGCGTGCACATGATCGACCACGAGCTGCGCTTTAATCCCAATCGCGCGCGAATGCAGGCGCTCATCGCCGACGGCAGCCTCGGCGAAGTCCGCCACGTCATCATCAGCAACATCGGTCCGTCGTGGAACGACCCGGCCAGCCGGCCCCATGGCGACTGGTGGAGCCTGGCGGAGCAGGGCGGCGGCCGCCTCGGCGCCAATGGCAGCCATCAGGTCGATCTGCTGCGCTGGTGGCTGGGCGAGGTGGCCTGGGTGACTGGAGCCGCGCCGGTGATGGTGCCGGCGCGCCTCGACAAGGCCACTGGTGCGGCGTGGACGGCGACGGCCGACGACGTGGCGTATTTCACCGCCGAGATGGCGAGCGGCGCCGTGGCCCAGGTCTTCATGTCGGGGGTGGCGGCACACAACATGAACAACGTCACACAGGTGTTCGGCTCGAAGGGCACCATGAAGCTCTCGAACGAGGATGAGCGCCTCTGGTTCGCCAGGGCGGGGCAGGGGTTCGAGGACATCAGCGAGACCGACCCCAACGCGGCGCTGCCGGGTGTCGGTCCGGGCATCTGGAACGTGTCGGTGGTCGGCGTGATGCAGGAATTGGCTGCGGCGATTCGTGAGCAGCGGCCGCTGTTGCGAGGCGCGACTTTCGTCGACGGCCTGGCCAATCAGCGCCTGCTCGACGCCGTGCGCCTGTCGGGCGCCGAGCGCCGGTGGGTGCGACCGGAGGACATCGATGCCGGCGCTTGAGGGCCAGACGGTGCTCGTGACCGGCGCGGCCCAGGGACTGGGCGCCGCCATCGCCCGCCACCTGCATGCCGGAGGCGCCCGACTCATCCTGATGGACCGCGAGGCCGCGGGCCTCGCGGAGGTCGCCGCCGAGTGCGGTGGCGCCGTGTCCGCCGTGGTGGACCTGGCTGACGCGGCCGAGACCGCGCGGGCGATTGCCGCCGCGGTCCGCGGGCCTGTCGACACGCTCATCCACAACGCGGCGATCCTCAAGATGGAGCCGGTTGATGTCGTGAGCCTCGCCACCTTCCAGGCCACGCTCAACGTCGGGATTCAGGCCGGGTTCCAGCTCACGCAGGCGGTGTGGCCGGCGATGACCGTTCGCGGCGGCGCCCTGATCTTCGTGAGCTCACGATCGGGCCTCGAAGGGTTCGCCGACGAGACGGCGTATTGTGCGTCGAAGCACGCGCTCGAAGGCTTCTCGAAGAGCCTGGCGCTCGAGGGCGCGGCGCACGGCATTCTCTCGGTCACGGTCACGCCGGGGATGTACATGCGCACGCCGATGTCGGAAACCACCTACTCTGAGGAGTTGCGCGCGAAATGGGTCGAGCCGATCCGGCTCGCCCCGGCCTTCGCGTATCTCGCCACGCGTCCGCTCCACCTGTCCGGGCAGCGCCTGAATGCCTGGGACCTTTCGCAGGAACACCCATCATGAGCATGCAGCCCGTTTACGACTGGATCGACCAGCACGCCGACGAATGCATCGGCGACCTGCAGCGATTCGTGCAGCAGCCGTCGATTTCGGCCCAGAACCTCGGCCTGCGCGAGTGCGCCGCGCTCGTGCGCGACATGATGCACGCCGACGGCCTGCCGGCCGACTTCCACGAGCTGGCGGCCGGCCCGCCCGTGGTGTTCGGGCATCTGCAGGCGAAACAGCCGGGCAAGAAGACCATCCTCTGCTACTCGCACTACGACGTGCAGCCGCCCGAACCGCTCGACCAGTGGACGCACGGCGGGCCCTGGTCGGCGGCGATTGTCGACGGCGTGCTCTACGGGCGCGGCGCCACCGACAACAAGTCGGGGGTGCTGGCGTTCCAGAAGGCGGCCAAGGCGTTTCTCCAGGTGCGCGGCGAGGTGCCGTGCCATCTCAAGTTCCTGGTCGAAGGCGAGGAGGAAATCGGGTCTCCGCACCTGGCTGCCTGGGCCGCCCAGAATGCCGCACTGCTGGCGGCCGACGGGATGCACTGCCTCGACGGCTCGATGGAAACCGGTACCGAGGTGCCCGACGTGTCGCTCGGGCTCAAGTCGGTGCTCTTCGTCGAGCTCACGGCGCGCGGTGCGAAGACCGACATCCACTCGCTGAACTTCCCGCTGGTGCCGGCGCCGGTGTGGGAACTCGTCTGGGCGCTGAACACGATCTTCAGCCGCGACCGCCGCATTCTGATCGAGGGCTGGGAAGAAGGCATCTGGCAGCTGGGGCCAGACGATGAACAGCAGCTGGCCGACAAGGCAGGGCGCGTCAACCTGCAGGCCATGAAGGACGAGTGGGGTATTACCGAGTTCGCCGGCGGCCGCGACGGCATCGACGCCCTGCGGGCGCGCTCCTACGAGCCGACGGCCAACATCCAGGGGTTGATTGCCGGCTACACCGGCCCCGGCACGAAGACGATCGTGCCGAACGAAGCGCGAGCGCGCCTCGACTTCAGGCTCATCCCGAACATCCAGCCGGCGGCCGCGATCCGCAAGCTGAAGGCGCACCTCGAGAAGCACGGGTTCGGGCACATCGAGGTGAAGGCGTACGACAACGCCGAGCCGCCCTACAAAATCTCAGTCAAAGAAGACATCAGCCAGGCCATCATCGCCGCCGCGACCGAGGTGTACGGCGAGCTGCCGGTCGTCAACGGTGTGTCGGCCGAGGGCGCGATTCTGCGCCACGTGTGGATTCCGTGCGTGCTGACCGGTTTCGCCAACCCGGGCGCCAACCTGCACGCGCCCGATGAAAACATCCACCTCGACAAGTACCTGCTTGGCATCAAGTACGCGGCGGCGATCATGGAGCACTTCAGTCGGACCTGAGCGCCGGGTGCGAGCTTGTTCGCGCACGCGGCTGTGTGAATCTGCGGCGGTGTAGGGCTGCGGCAAGTCTTCGGCTCAGCGTTTCGTGATCTCGGCCGCGCGGTACAGCTCGTCGGCCGACTGCAACGTGATGTGGCGCAGTCGCTCCGGGTAGTTCGCCGGCAGGTGGTTCAGGAAATCACGAACCGCGTCGGCCACGGTGGCCGACTGGTGCCCGCCGAGCGTGGCGTCGAGCCAGCGCTTGGGAAAGAAGATGTCGCCGGTCTTCTGGATGTCCCACAGCAGGTCGAGGCTCGGCCGCACGTACTTCTCGGAACTGGCGGCGCGCAGCGGGTGGTGCAGGTAGCCAAGCCCCTCGAGCACCCACGGCTCGCGACGGCGGTTCGCCACGTCCTTGAGCGACAGGAACCACTTCTCGCGGATCGCGGGGTCGGCGGAGAGTGCCGGCATCACGAACTCGAAGCGGCCCTTGCGGTCCGGGTTCTCAATCCGCGTGAGCTGCGCCTGCAGGATCTGCTGCCAGTCCGGCACCTGCCGGACGGCGAGTTCAAGCGCCAGCGTCGTATAGTCGGCCTCGGCGAGCGGCAATCCGGTGACCGCTGCTTCCTTCGCCCACACCTGGCGCAGCCACTCGACGGTGCCGGGCGTCTGCGCGACATTGCGCAACGTGCCGAACCACGACGCCTTCTGGCTGGGCGTCTGGGCCTGTGCCAGCCCTTCGCGCAGCAGCGATTCAAACCGTGTGGCGCGGGCCGCCAGTTCAGCGGGCTTCAGGAACCGCCACCATGCCGCTGAGGCGTAGCCCAGGATCCGCGACGTCATCTGCTCGTCGGTTTCCCGCGGCAGCGACTGCATGGCCAGATCGACGAACGTGGCCGGCCTGACCTGGCCGTCGAGCAGCGCGTCCCACAGCGTGACCCAGGCGCTGCCGCGTGTCAGCGGGTCGTCGAGCTCCGGCAGAGACGATGACAGGTAGTCGAGGGTGGCGCGGTCGAGCACGAACGAGCCGTACGCCCAGCCGGCGGCGCTCGGCAGCACGTACGCGGGCGCCGGTTTGCCGACGGCCTGAGGCACGTCCACGCTGGCGCCGTTCAGGTCGACCACGATCATCTCGCGCCCTGAAGGCAGGCCCAGTGCGACCCGCAACTGCTGTGGCCAGATCAGCTGGCGGTTACGGGGATCGCGCTGGCGGAACGCCAGGCGGGCGATCTTGCCGTCCCGGAGCTGCAGCTCGGTCTGGATGGCTGGCCGCCCCGGCTGATCGACCCAGGCGCGGCTCCACTGTTGCAGGTCCACCGGCGTGCGCGCGTCGAGCACCGTGATCAAGTCTGACCACGTCGCGTTGGCGAACGCGTGGCGCTTCAGGTAGTCGCGCAGGCCATCCCGGAAGTTGTCGGCGCCGAGCAGCGTCTCGAGGTGGCGCATCACCACCGGCGCCTTTTGGTAGATGATCGCGCCGTACATGCTGCCGGCCTCGTTCAGGTTGTCGAGCACCTGGCGAATGGGATTGGCGCCCGGCGTGCGATCCACCTCGTAGGCCGACGGGTAGTGCGACAGCAGGAAGCGCAGGTCGTGGTTCACCGCCGGGAACGACGGGTTCACGATCTTCGCCGCCATGAAGTTGGCGAACACCTCCTTCATCCACACGTCGTTGAACCAGCGCATCGTCACCAGGTCCCCGAACCACATGTGCGCCGTCTCGTGGGCGATCACCGACGCGCGCCCCAGCAACTGGTTCTGCGTCGCCGACTCGTCGAGCATCAGGCCCGAGGCGTTGTAGAGGATCTTGCCGGCGTGTTCCATGCCGCCGAACTGGAATGCGGGGATCGCCACGAAGTCGAACTTGCCGAACGCGTAGGGAATCGCGGTGTAGTCCTCGAGAAACGCCAGCGCCCGCGCGTGCAGGTCGAAGATGGCCTCGCGGTTGCGCGCGACCTTGCCGGCGTCGGTTTCGCGGTGGAACATCCGGAACGTGCGGCCGTTGCGCTCGGCGGTCTCGAGCTTGAAATCGCCGGCGATGAAGGCCACCAGGTAGGTGGGCAGCGGCTCGGTCTCGGCAAAGGTGGCCGTCGTGCGCGTGCCGTTGACCGTGCGCGACAGCTCGGCCCCGTTGGCCGCCGACTGCCACGCCGCCGGATGCTCCAGCGTCATCGTCCACTTGCCCTTGAGGTCGGGCTGGTCGAAGACCGGGAAGGCGAGCCGGGCGCGGGCGGGCACGAACAGCGTGTAAAGAAAGTCCTTGCTGCGGTTGAGCGAGGCGTCGCCGGCGTTGAAGGTGATGCGAACGGTGTTGGCGCCCGCCGCGAGCGACGCCGCGGGCACGATCAGGTGGCCGTTGACGTAGGCGAAGGCCGACGGCCGGCCGTTGGCCTCGACTGCCTTCACGTGCTCCCGGCTGGTCTCGAAGTCGATCACCAGCGGTGTCGAGGCATCTTTCAGCGAGAAGCGGAGGGTGTTGCTGCCGGCCAGCGGCGCGGCGAGGTCCTCGGGAATCGACAACACCAGCTCGTAGCGCAGGTCGCTGATGTTGGCCGCGCGCGCGGTGGCGAGTGCGAGGGGGATGCCGGGCCCCGGGCTGGCGGTCTGCGCAGCGGCCAGGAGCGGGAGGGACAGGCTCAGTGCAAGGGACCCGAAAAATCGCATGACGCCGTTATTCTATGGCGGCCGGAGCCGTTTGCCGCGCGTCTCACGCAGGGGGCACTTGAGCGCGCCCCGCCGACCCGAACTCCTACAACGGCATCGACGCTGGCAAGCTCAACCTGTGGACCTACGATGCCGATCACGCCAGCACCCACGGCTATTACCTCGAGGCGCTCGTGATCTTCGGCACGTTGACCGGAAAAGACCCGCGGTCACTGGGCGATGCCGAGTGTTCAGGAGTCGAGCTGGGGATGTCGCGCACCGAAGTGCGGGCGCAGCAGCAGGTCGCCTTCGACCAGCTGGGTAGCGTCGTCACGGCCGCGCCGCTGGTCACGGCCAAACCGGCGCCCGCGGCGCGCTGTACAATCTCCTGATGCCCAAACTGACGGTAGAAGGATATGGAACGGTTGACGTGGCGGCCGGCAAACGCCTGGTCCTCGCGATCGAACAGGATGCCAAGGTCGACATCCTGCACGCCTGCGGTGGCAACGGCCGGTGCACGACTTGCCGGGTCGAATTCATCGATGGCGAACCGGCCCGGCACACCGCTGCGGAGCAGGAGAAGCTCACCGCGAAGGGCCTGACCGGCGTGCGGCTGTCGTGCCAGATCCTGTGCGATCACGACATGACAGTGCGGGCGATCAGCCGCCTGGAAGGATCGGGACGTCCCGACCCCGGTGGTGCGCCAATGGCTGAGATCGCGCCACCCGCGCAGTGGATCGAGGGACCGGTCGTTTAGGCACCCCGCGCGGCTATTGAGAGCGCATCCAGCGGCCGAGACGTTCTAACCCTTCTTCGATCTTCGCCGTATCGCGAACGAGCGGTCCAAACGAGATCCGTACGCCGTTGGTCAGCGACGCGCCGAAGCCGCCGCCCGGCACCACCAGCACGCCGGTCGCCTGCAGCGCCCTGGGCACAAAGGCTTCGGCATTGGTGCCGATGTCCACGCAGGTATAGAGACCGCCGAATGGCGTGAGCCGAGGACGCTGCAGGTGGGTGTCAACCGCCTTGAGCGTGACGTTGGCGGCATGCTGGTACATCACGTTGGCTCGGTCGATATACTTACGCAGCGATCCGTCCGGAATCGCCTGCTTGAGATAGCGCGCCATCGCCATCTGTGCCAGGGTATCGGGGCAGAGAATGCTGCACTGCTGCACGCGCTCGATCGCGTCCACCACCGCCGTCTGCGCTTCGATCCAGCCAAGGCGCCGGCCCAGTCCGCGTGCCCACTTCGAGTTGGAGTGAATGCCGATCACGTTGGGATGGTCGGCCGGCGACCACGCGTAATACGCCGGTGGCGCCTGGAAGTATTGGCACTTGTAGGCAAAGTCGATCGCCAGCCACGATCCGGCTTCGGCCGTCTTCGCGAGCATCACGTCGGCCAGCGCCTGCGGCACGACCTGGCTGGTCGGGTTGTCGGGCGCGCCAAACAGCACCAGCTTGGGACGATGCTGATCGAACAGCCGCGTGAACTCGCGCGCGATGCCGACGGGATCGGTTTCGGGCAGGTATGACCACATCTCGGGATCCAGCACGCGCAACCGCACCACCTTGATGCCCGTGGCGGCGAAGGCCAGTTGGCCCTCGTAGTTGGCGTAGGTCGGGTCGAGCAGCATCACGGTGTCGCCCGGGTCAAGCAGCGTGCGGAACAGGTCGTGCGTCAGCTGCGTGCTGCCCATGCCGATGGCAATGTGCCCGGCGGTGAGGCGCGGCACGCCGAAGATGTGCTCCTCGAACCGAGCGATCTGCTCGCGGCACTCCATGTCGCCGAGCGTGGCCGTGTAGCCGCCGCTCTTGTGAAACAGGTCCGCATCTGAGACGACCGCTTGATATGCCTGCCGGAACTCCTCTGGCGCCTCATGATTGACCCATCCGCCGCCAAACGAGATGACGCTGGCGGGATCCAGCCCCATGGCGAGGATGTTCTGTCGCTCGGCCATCTTCATGATTTGCCGGATTGGGGAGGGCGTGGCGATCTGCGCGCGGACGAGGGCGGAGAGCGACGGCGTGGCGGCGACCTTCATAAGCGTCCGATCATATCTCGCGGACCGGCGCCCTTAAAGCGGACAGGCACCCCATAAAGGGGTGCCCTACGAAGATTGTTCAGGTATCTCGTAGCCCCCCCCGTTACGAGGGGCCAGGGACCACTCCTGTAAGGTTCGCGGCGGGAGTTGTGGCACCATCCTTTCGGTGTCCGCTACTCCGGCGATCCATTTCCTCCGTGCCCGCAAGGTTCTCTTCACCGAACACCCTTACCGCTACGAGGAGCGCGGCGGCACCGCCGTGTCATCACGCGAACTGGGCGTGGACGAGCACCTCGTCATCAAGACCCTGGTGATGGAGGACGAGAACAAGCAGCCGCTGATCGTCCTCATGCACGGCGATCGCGACGTTTCGACCAAGAACCTGGCGCGGCAAATTGCCAGGAAGACCGTCACACCGTGCGCCCCGGATGTAGCGCAGAAGCACACCGGCTACCTGGTGGGTGGGACCTCGCCGTTCGGCACGCGGAAGGCGATGCCGGTGTTCATGGAGCAGACCATTACTGATCTCGACCGCATCTACATCAACGGCGGCCGCCGCGGGTTCCTGATCGCGCTCGCGCCGGCGGACTTGGTCCGCGCGTTGTCACCCGCGCTCGTCGACGTTGCGCAGGTGTAAGATCCACTCATGCGTGAAGAGGACGCCATGCCGAGTGCTGCTCGCTCAGACGTGCGTCTCACCTACAAAGACTTCCTGCTGTTCCCCGAGGATGGGAAGCGGCACGAGCTCATCGACGGGGTCCACTACGTGACCGCCGCGCCGACCAAGGGGCACCAGGAACTGTTGGGCCGCCTCTACCTGGCGATCGGGAACTTTCTGGTTGGAAGGCGCCACTTGGGGCGAGTCTTCCTCTCGCCTCTCGACGTGGTGCTGTCGTACTACGACGTAGTCGCACCGGACTTGTTATTCGTCGCCGGCGACCAGCAGGACATCCTGACCGAGGCTAACGTCCAGGGCCCGCCTGCTCTGGTCGTCGAAATTCTGTCGCCCAGCACGCGACGACGCGATGAAGGCATCAAGCGGAAGCTCTTCGCGGAGAAGGGCATCCGCGAGTACTGGATCGTTGACCCGAAGGGTCTTCGCATCACGGTCTTCCGCCGCAACGACGCCGGTCAGTTCCCGCGCTTTATGGAGTTGGGCGCCGGGCAGGCGCTGCGGCTCGAGACGCCGCTGTTGCCAGGCTTTGCCTTGGCGATCGACGATCTCTTCGCGCCCGTCTGAGTGCCCATGACGTTCGCCCGTCAATATCGCGCCGGCCAGTCAGTGGAAGACCATTGCCGGTCGTGCCACGAGGATCGGACCCACACGGTCGTGGTCGTTGACGGCAACGCGCAGCCGTTGCGCGTGTCGTGTGATTGCTGCCGCAGCGAGCACAATTACCGCGGCGGCGCGCGGATGGGCGCCGTGCACACGACCCCCCATAAAGGGGGGCCCTACGAAACGTCGGCCCGGACGAGCCCAAGCCCCAGGCCCCAGGTCCCAAGTCCACCCCTTCCCCTCATCACCGAACGCGAGCGAACGGCGCCACCCATGACCTCCAACTCAGACTCCCATGACCTCGAACTGCTGATTCGCCGCATCATCCGCGAAGAGACCGGGCTGACGCCCGTGGCGCCCGCCGAGAAATGGCGGGGCGGCGAACTGGTGTTGAAGCCGGGCAAGCCGGGCGTGCAGGAGAAGAGCTGGCCGATCGATTCGTTCTTCCACAAGGTGGTGATGTTGCGGAACCGGCTGCGGACGCTGGAGCAGCAGGTGAACGCGTCGGACCTGCCTGACGATCAGAAGGTCAAGATTCAGGGGTACATCACCGGCTGCTACGGTTCGCTGACCAGCTTCAACGTGCTGTTTGCGGACGAAGACGAGCGTTTCGTCGGCGCCTCGCAGGACTAGGGCTTGAAACTGTCCTTGAGCGACACCGTGCGGTTGAACACCGGCGCGCCCTCGCGAGTGTCGGGATCAGCGGCGAAGTAGCCGAGCCGCTCGAACTGATAGCGGGCGCCCTCGACGGGACTCGCCAGCATCGGCTCCACCTTGCAGCCCTTCAACACTTCGAGCGAGGCCGGATTGAGTTGCGTCGTCAGTTCGGCGTTGGCCTTCTCGGCGGCG
>JBEGVQ010000201.1:0-29837 GCA_041178345.1 Acidobacteriota bacterium
GTTCGACGACTTTCGCAACGAGCGGCCCGACGATTACCTCGCTGGTTTTCCGTGGCATCCGCACCGCGGCATCGAGACCATCACTTACGTGTTGGCCGGCACCGTCGCGCACGGCGACAGCCTTGGCAATCGCGGCTCGCTCGGTGCCGGCGACGTGCAGTGGATGACCGCCGGCAGCGGCATCATGCACCAGGAGATGCCGCAGGGAGACGCCCAGGGCCGCATGCACGGCTTCCAGTTGTGGGCCAACCTGCCGCGCGCGCTCAAGATGACCGCGCCGCGCTACCAGGACATCCAGGCGAACGACATTCCCGAGGTCACCGACGATGACGGGACGCATGTGAGGGTGGTGGTCGGAGACTTCTGGGGCAAGCAGGGGCCGGTGGAGGGCGTGGCCGCCGATCCGCGCTACCTCGACATCTCGGTCGCGCCCAACAAGACCAAGCGGTTGGCGGTCGAGAACTCGCGGCATGCGTTCGCGTACGTGTTTGCAGGCAGCGGTTCGTTCCGCGACGCCTCGCAGCCGCTGCCGGTGCAGACCGAGCTGGTGGGCGTCTCGGACGAGGCCACGCCGTCGAGGCTGGGCAACCGCTCGCTGGTGGTGTTCGACAGCGGCGACGAGATCACGGTGACGGCCGGCGACGAAGGCGTACGCTTCCTGCTGGTCTCGGGGCGGCCGCTGCAGGAACCGGTCGCGTGGTACGGACCGATTGTGATGAACGAACGATCGGAACTGCAGCAGGCCTATGCCGAGCTCAAGAACGGGACGTTCATCAAGCATCGGTAGCGCCGGAACCGTCGGCCACAGAGGCACAGAGACACGGAGTCACTTACTTTTGAAATTCAAGAAACCCACGACTGCGGGCTTCTTGTCTGTCCCAAAGAGTTCTCTGAGTCCCTGTGCCTCTGTGGCTACAATCGGGCATGGCGACGCTTTTCACATCTCCCCTCAGGATCCCACTTGACGTAGACGAGCGGTTCGTCCGGGCCTCCGGCCCGGGCGGCCAGAACGTCAACAAGGTGGCGACCGCGGTCGAGCTGCGGTTCGACATCGATGCCTCCTCCCTCCCCGACGACATGAAGTCGCGCCTCAAGGCGCTGGCCGGACGGAAGGCGCTGACCGACGGCGTGCTCATGATCGACAGCCGCGAGCACCGCACCCAGGCCCGCAACCGCGAGGCGGCGCGCGAACGCCTGATCGAACTGATCCAGCGCGCCTCGGTGCCGCCCAAGAAGCGCACCCCCACGGCGCTGACCAGGGCCGCCAAGGAGCGCCGGCTCGCCGGCAAGAAGCACCACGCGCAAATCAAGAAGACAAGAACGACTCGGCCCGAACGCGACGAATAGGCCATAATCCTCGGCGTGTCTGATCCGTCAAAGCCGCAGTCCTTCAGCTTTCTCAAACTGGCCGGCCCCGGGCTGGTCGTCGCCGCCACCGGCATCGGCTCGGGCGACGTCGTGTCGGCTACGGTCGGCGGCGCGCGCTACGGCTATGTGCTGCTCTGGGCCATCGTCGCCGGTGCCTTCTTCAAGTTCGTGCTGAGCGAGGGCATTGCCCGCTGGCAGCTGGCCACCGGCACGACCGCGCTCGAGGGCTGGGCTGACCACCTGCCCGCCTGGGTGAAGTGGTTCTTCGCGACCTACCTGGTCATCTGGACGGTGTTCGTGAGCGCGGCGCTCACCAACGCCACCGGCGTGGGCATCGCCAATCTCACCGGTGGCGCCATTCCCCAATCGTGGGGTGCGGTCGCGCACAGCCTCATCGGGTTCGCGTTTGTCTGGCTGGGCGGCTACGGCAACTTCGAGAAGATGATGAAGCTGCTGGTCGGCGTGATGGCCTTTACCATCCTGATCTGTGCCGCCCTGACCCTGGGCGATCCGGTGCCCGCGGTGCAGGGTCTGCTGATCCCGAGCATTCCCATGGGCAGCGGCACCTACGTGCTGTCGCTGATCGGCGGCGTCGGCGGCTCGATCACGATGCTCTCCTACAACTACTGGATGCGCGAAGAGAAGATGCGCGGCGCCGGCTTCCTCGGCTACGTCCGCGGCGACATCGCCGTCGCCTACATCTTCACGGCGCTGTTCGGCATCTCGATCATGCTGATTGCCAGCGATGCGCTGCATGAGCCGGGCGTCGCCCTCCGCAACAACGAAGCCGTGCCGCGCATGGCGGCGGCGCTCGGCGAGTTGCTGGGCACCTTCGGCCGCGTCGCGTTCTCGGCCGGCTTCTGGGCCGCGGTGTTCGCATCGCTGCTGGGCGTCTGGCAGAGCGTGCCGTATCTCTATGCCGACTTCTACGGCATCCTCAAGAAGATGTCACCGGCCGACCGCCTCGAGGTCGTGAAGGTCACGAGCACGCCCTACCGGCTCGCACTGGCGTTCATCACGCTGGTGCCGCTGCCGTTCGCGTTCACCGGCCAGCCGATCGCGATCATCGTGCTCTACACCATCGTCGGCAGCCTGTTCGTCCCGTTCCTGGCGGCGACGCTGCTCTACCTGAACAACAAGGTGAAGTGGACCGAGGCGGTTCCGCACAACGCCTGGTACACCAACCTGCTGCTGGTCGCCATCCTCCTCCTGTTCGCCATCGTCGGCTCCCAGGAGGCCATCGGCGCCTGGCGGCAGGCGTTCGGGGGGTGAGGTGGGGCTCGGCCTCGCCTCGTGGGGGAGGATTGCGGCTAGAATGTGACCGTGGATTTCAAGATGGATCGCACCGTCATGACGGTGACCACGCTCGACAAACAGGGCGACGACGATCTGCCTTACTGGCTCAGCCGCACTCGAGAAGAACGGCTGGCAGCGGTCGAGTTTCTCCGGAGACAGTGGCGTGGACCTGGACCCAGACTTCAGCGAGTTTTGCTCGTTACTGAACGCCCACCGCGTTGAGTTCGTTGTCGTCGGTGCGTACGCGCTGGCCTTCCATGGCGCCCCGCGCTACACGGGCGATATTGATTTCCTGGTCCGCCCTACTGAAGACAACGGCCAGCGCTTACTGGCTGCCATAACGGAATTCGGTTTCCCGACCACTCCAGTCACACCTCAGGACGTCGTCATCGGAAGAAAAGTAATCCAAATGGGCGTCCCGCCAGTTCAGATTCACGTCATGAGTGCCATCGACGGCGTGACCTGGGACGAAGTGTGGAAGGGTCGAGAACACGGACGGCTGGGTGACCTGGAGGTAGCGTTCATCGGCCGGGCCGAGTACCTGAAAAACAAGAAAGCAGCCGGCCGAGAGAAGGACCTGGCTGACATCGACGCTCTCCGTCTGAAAGGGCCTCGTTAAGGTCTCGACTAGTATTGCCCTCCCGACTCGAAGTGCCCTCCCGACCCGAGGTTCCCTCCCGTCAGGTTCCGTCTACACCTCGAACACCTTCAAGACTTCATCGCCATAGTGGTTGATCACTTTGACGGCAATCTTCCCGGTCTCCGGCTGCGCGAACGGCCGGCTGACCGTGCTGTAGAGCGTCGCCCACGCGGCCTCGTCGATCTCGGCCTTCAACGCGCGCTTCAGCTTTTCGTACGGTTCGTCAGCGCCGGTGAAATAGGCGCTCCTTGCGAAGCTCGTTCTCGATCCAGGCATCCCCGTAGTGGCTGGCGATCTCCGTCAGGTAGATGGCGGTCTCAACCGCCTCGCGCTAGCAGAAGAACAGCTTCTTTTCACGCTGCGGGCTGTTCCAATACTGCACGCGCTCGCGGATGCGGTTGATGCGCGGCGCCGAGGTAAAGCGGTCGGCCGTCCACTGGGTTTCGAACTTGAGCTGGCCGCCCTTCTTGCGTGGGCTGGCGATCGGCAGGAAGTAGCCGCTCTCACGCCGGCCGTCAGCAATCTGGTCGGTGATGCCTTCGTCGTTGAACAGGAAATGGCGTCCCGGCTCGCTGAACGGCGAATTCAGGATCGGGTTGGCGATGACCGGCGGAGGCACCTGCGCAGTATCGCCAAGACCCCGTGACAGACGAGGCCAAAGTGCACTCTGAGTCCTCTGTGTGCTCGGTGGCCCTGTCGGTACAGAGAACGGGCGCGATGCCGAAGCACCGCGCCCGTTGGTGTCTAGAAGTTCAGCGAGAAGCCGATGCGGATGATCCGCGGCGAGAGGATGTCGCTCGGCTGCAGGTAGCTCGGGCCGACGGCCACCGAGTGATTGACGGTGGTGTCGGCGTTGCTGACATTGAAGAAGTCGATCTGCGGCGAGAAGCTCCGCGAACCGAACCGGAAGGCCTTCGACAGCCGGATGTCGAACATCATCACGTTGTCGAAGCGCTCGTCGCCGCGTTCGCTGAGTTGCACGACCTGGCTGGCGCGGGTCAGCGTGATGCCCTGGGTCGCCGCCACGGCGCGGGTCAGGTTGTAGGTCGACACGTAGGGGTAGCCGTTGTTGGCAATCATCGAACCGGCCAGGTTGATGGCCCCGGGCAACTCGTAGCTGCCCGACAGCCGGAACGCGGTTTCCGAGTCGTTGCCGATGACGCCCTGCGGGAACAGCGTCACGTTCGGGTCGTTCAGGTCGGTGCCGTTGGTAACGCCACCGGTGTTCTTGCCGATCGTGAACCCGGCCTGCATCTGCCACTTCTGCGAGAAGCGCTTGGTGGCAGTGAACTCGATGCCCTTGTACTCGGTGTTCAGGTACTCGACGTTGTCGCGCACGTTGGCCGAGGCGCTGACCAGCTCCGGCGCCAGGTTGTAGACCGTGGCCGTCGCCGGCTTGGGGCTCTGCACCGTGCCGCCGGGACCGTTCGGGATGCTGATGGTGTGCTTGGTGTAGGCACTCGACGGCACGGCGGTATTGACCTGGCCGATCTGCGCGCGGTTGGTGCGGTAGTAGAACATCGTGCCGACGCGCACGGCGCCCGGCAGCTGGGTCTCGAAGCCGGCGGTGATCTCGTCCGAGTACGGCCAGTCGACGCCGTCAGGGCTGTAGCCGGTGGTGGTGCCGCCGCTGAACGCCGGGCAGGCGCCGGTCAGTTCGCCGGCGTCGAACCGGCGGTTGCCGTTGGCATCGCCCCACGGGCAGTCGCGCGAACCCACCGTGAGCGGGTTGACGTTGGTGACGCGGTCAATGCCGACCTGCAGGCCATAACGGCTGACGCTGGCCTTGAGCGCGGTCCGGCCGCTGCCGGTCAGGTCGTACGACGCGCCGGCGCGCCACACCGCGATGCCGTGGTTAATCACTTCCTGCTCGGTGACGGTGCGCGGCGTCCCAAAGGTGCCGCCGGTGCTGGACTGCTCCGGCAAGGTCCCCACGTACTTGTCGTAACGGCCGCCGATGTTCAGGGTCAGGCGGTTCATCGACCACGAATCCTGGATGAAGAAGCCCGTGACCGTCGCCAGGTTCTTGGAGAAGGTCGGCGCGTTGAACTGGCGCATCGAGACGGGCCGGCCGTTGTTGTAGACCAGCCAGTGGTCGCCCTGCACCGAGTAGTCCGACCCGTAGAACAGCCGGCCCCACTGCACGCCGGCCTTGATCAGGTGCTCGCCGCCCAGGCCGCTCTTGCCGAAGGTGAAGATGTTGTCGAACTGGTGCCGCGAGTTGGGCTGGAGCTCCTGGCGGGTCGAGGCGTTGAAGACCTCGGTCGTGCCGGTGTCGATGATGCGCACCGTGTTGGGGTCGGTGTCGGGCTGGTAGGTGTAGTTGGTCTGGCCGTCCATCACGCTGAAATTCGACTCGAACACCAGGCTGCCCCGGATGCCGGTGTACTTGGCCTGCGTGGTCTGTACCGGGTTGGACTGCACCACCGACGCGATGTCCGGGATGCGGTCGTTGCTGTCGCGGCGGTGGCCGCGGATCTTGTCGTTCCAGAAGTAGCCGACCGAGACCTTGTTGTTGGTCGACAGCTGCGTAATCACCTTGCCCGAGTAGTTCTTCAGGTCGTTGTCGTCGAGCGCCTGCGAGCCATCGGGATTGGTGGCGTTGACCAGCTTGTTGACCACCCACTTGCGAATCGTGCCGCTCACCCACATCTTGTTCTCGATCAGGGCGCCGCCGCCGTTGAGGTTGAAGTCGTAGGTCTTCTTGGTCGGGTTGCCACGGAAGGTCGGTGACAGCGCCTGCGCGCCGGCCCAGTTCTCGCCCTGGAGATCGTCGTTGGCGAAGTTGTAGCGCGCGGTGCCGCGCCACACGTTGCCGCCGTCCTTGGTCACCATGTTGATCGAGACGCCACCGGCGAGCTGTTCGGCCGGAATCGCCGAGGTCATGTAGTTGACCTCTTCGAACATGCCCTGATCGTAGTAAATCATCGTCGCGCCGCCGCCGCCGCCGGGCCAGTTCACCGTCGCGCCATCGATGTTGTAGCTGACATCGGCGGTGTTGGAGCCGTGGGCCGACATGCTGCTCTGCTGCATCGACTGCGTGCCGCCGACGTCATAGGTCGAGACCTGCACGCCGGGGATCAGCTTGGCCAGCGACCAGGGGTCGCGGCCGGTCGGGATGCCCTCCAGGATCTCCTGGTTCATCACCGTCTGCTGCACGTTCGAGCGCACGTCCACCGTGGGCGATTCACCGGTCACGGTGATGGTTTCGCTGAGCGACCCCACCTCCATCTTGCCGTTGATCGTCGCCACGAACGCGGCGCTGATCCGGACGTCGGGGCGGTCCACCGCGCGGAAGCCCTGCAGTTCCATCTTCACGCCGTAGGTGCCGGGCACCAGGCGGTCAAAGCGATAGGTGCCATTGGTATCGCTGACCTGGGTCTGCGGCCCGCCAATCAGGCGGTCGCCGCTGAGCGTGATCGTCACGCCCGGCAGGACCGCGCCGCTGGCGTCGGTCACAGTCCCGGTAATCGAACCGGTTGTCTGCGCGTGTGCCAGGGGGGTCCCCAGCAGCAGCACCGTACAAACACACACCATTACTTGACGGACAGCTGTCATTCTCTTCCTCCTCAATACAAACGGCAACAACACGGCCTTATTGTCGCCGATTCCCGCCCCTGATGGTAGGGCATAAGTCGAAACCGCAAGACCAATGGGTAGGCAGACACTCGACCGGCTAGGCGCGGTCCTGCGCGCAGACATCATGAGACAACATTTGCAGGCAGCCCTGTTCCTCACGCCTGCCCTGGCCGGCTGCGCCCGGGATCACAATCCCACCCGTGCGCGGCCAACCTGTTGGAGAATATCCCGTCACGCAAACCCGCCGTCGACCGCATCATCCCACTTCACGGTGCGGTCGCGACGATGGCAGGATTAATCAAAGCCGGAAGCTAACTCATGTCCATGTCTTTCAAGCCCCAAGCCCCAGGTTCCAGGCCCTGGGGGCCGTACCTCTGCGCCACCCTGGTTGTCGCCCTTGCCGGCGTCACGCATGCGCAAGAGCCCCAGCAACCGTTCGAGCCGAGGAGCGGGCAGGCCGGCAAGGACGTGGTCTGGGTGCCGTCGCCACCGGCCATGGTCAGCAAGATGCTCGAAGTGGCCAAGGTCACGCCAAACGACTTCGTGATGGACCTGGGCTCGGGCGACGGCCGCAACATCATTGCCGCCGCCAAACTCGGCGCACGCGGCGTTGGCGTTGAGTACAACCCCGACATGGTGGCGCTGTCGCGCAAGCTGGCGGCCGAAGCCGGCGTCGCCGACAAGGCGCAGTTCGTCGAGGGTGACATGTACGCCGCCGACATCTCGCAGGCCAGCGTGCTGGCGCTGTTCCTGCTGCCGGTCAACCTGAACCGGCTGGCCCCGAAGTTCCTCGAGATGACGCCGGGCTCACGCATTGTCGGCAACACCTTCGGCATTGACGGCTGGGAGCCGGATGAACGGCTGACGCTCGAACCCGAAAGCGACTGCGCCAGCTGGTGCGAGGTGCTGTTATGGATTGTGCCGGCCAGGGCCGAGGGCCAGTGGCGCATGGCCAATGGCACGCTCGAACTCTTCCAGGCCTACCAGATGGTGCAGGGGTCGATCACGGTGGATGGCACCAGGCATGCCATCTCGACCCGCGCCTTGCGCGGCGAGGTCATCGAGTTCATCGCCGGCGGATTCACGTACCAAGGCAAGATCGCCGGCAACGAAATCACCGGGACGATCACCACGCCCGCCGGTCAGCTGCCGTGGCGAGCCAGCAAGTAACAGGAGTTCAGGAGACGGCTACGGCTGGGCGAGCTTTTCCATCGCGATGGTGAAGGCCCGGCGCCCGCTCTGCGGATCGTAAACAATGACCGGCATCAGCCGCCCGCGAATGCGGTCGGGATTCGACCGCGCGTAGCCCATCAGGGTCGTGGCCAGCAGTTGCTGCGCCCCCTCCGCCACTCCCGGTCTCGGCACGCCCGTGAACAGGTCGTTCAGCGTCAGGTCCCAGGCCTCGCCCCACAGCAGCGCGTCAACCACGGTGCCCTTCACGACGTTGTGGGAGAAGTTGAAGAAGAACGAGAGCGGCGAGTAGGCCGTCTCGGCCGGACGATGCTTTTCGAAGGCCGCCAGCAGTGCGGTCTTGTGGCGGGTATACAACTCGAGAAACTGGGCGCGGTCGCCCTGCGAGTCATGGAGCGAGGCGGGCGGGACCCCCACGAAGGCACGAGCGTCCGGGGTCAGTCCGTTGAGCAGCGCTTCTTCGAGCAGGGCGACAGGCAACCCCAACAGGTTGCCTCCACCTGTCGCGGCGCGGTCGTACTCGCGCATCACCCCCGCCAGCGCGAAGCACAGCCACGGGTAGTCGGCGATGTTGTCGTCGCGCAGCGCGACGGTATCGCGGCCGCACTGGGCCTCGAAGCCAAAGCGCAGGTGACACCCCATGGCGGCGGCATGGCCGAGCGCAATCTTCACCTGGTGCCGTTCGTCGAGCGTCCGCGTCTTCGCCAGCAACGTGGCAAAGCCCGACTCGTTCAGCTCGTAGTGCGACGTGCCGATCAGCAACAACGTGGCCGCGTCGGCGGCGAACTGCTGGCCGCTGCCGTTCGGCCCCTGCAACTCGGCGAGCATCTCGTCCACGAGATCCAGGTTGCGGTTCGCATCGCCATCGTCCCAAATGCGCAGGGTCAGCAGTTGCAGGACGTGGGCGAAGTAATAGTCCAGCAGGATGGCCAGTTCGATCGTGGTCGCCGGCTCCGCGCCACGCTGGTCGGCCAGGAAATGCAGCACGTCGATGGGGATGATGTCGGGATTGACCTGCTGCGACACGCCGTCCCAGTCGTGGAGGACGTGGAAGCCTTCGGCGCGCGTCCGGCCGTCGTAGGTGCGAATCATCCGGTCGAGGAAGACGGGCGCCTGGGCCGCCTTGAACTCGTTGGCGCGCATGCTGTCGCGCAGGCGCAGCAAGGCCGCGCCGAGGTTGGCGGCGCGGGCCGCATCGGCGACGATCTCCTGGCGGGCGGAACCGCGCAGGGCGCTGCGGACGAGGTTGCAGGCCTGGTCGAAGGTGATGTCCATGGGGGCGCCGGGTTCGCTACTAGAATACCCGCATGAAGCGGTCCATTGTCACCCTGGTGTTGCTCCTGTCGGCCTTCGCACTGACGCCCTCGGGCCAGCAGCCCTTCTCGGTGGTTGAAGCGACGATCCCCGCGATGCAAGCGGCCATGGCCCAGGGACGGGTCAGCTCGCGCCAGTTGGTGGAGCAGTACCTGATTCGACTGGCCCTCTACGAGGATCGGCTGAACGCGGCACTGGCGGTGAATCCGAACGCGCTGCAGGAAGCCGACGTCCTGGATCGTGAACGGGCGCAAGGCCGGCTGCGTGGTCCCCTCCACGGCATTCCCGTGGCCCTGAAGGACAACATCCACACCACGCACATGCCCACCACCGGCGGGGCCCTGGCGTTTGCCGGCTACGTGCCGCCCTATGAAGCGACGCTGACGAGCAACCTCGCCGCGGCCGGCGCCATCATCATCGCCAAGACCGGGCTCACCGAACTGGCCAACTGGGTCGCCGGCAACCCAACGGCAATGCCGGGCAACTACAACGCGGTTGGCGGCTTCGCCTTCAACCCCTACGACCCAAGGCCGGACCCGCGCCCCGAGCCCGGCGACGGCCGGCCGGTGCTGCAAACCGGCGGCTCGAGTTCGGGCATCGGCACCGCCGCCAACCTGTGGGCCGCCAGTGTCGGCTCCGATACCGGCGGCTCGATCATCAGCCCGGCAAACGCCAACATGCTGGTCGGCATCCGGCCGACGATCGGCCGCATCAGCCGCCACGGCGTGATTCCGATCACGGCCGACCATGACACCGCCGGCCCGATGACGCGGACGGTGGCCGACGCGGCGATCATGCTCGGCGCCATGGAAGGCGTGACGCCGGATCCGAACGACGCGGCGACCCGCACCTGCACACCGCCGCCGAATCGCGACTATACGAAGTTCCTCAATGCCGGCGGCCTGAAGGGCGCGCGCATCGGCGTGCCGCGCGCGTTCTACATCGAGCGCGTGACGCTGCCGGGCGAGAGCACGCCGCGCGGCGGCATCACCGCCGAACAGGCCAGGGTGATGGCCGGCGCGATCGCGGTCCTCCGACAGCAAGGTGCGGTGATCGTCGATCCCGCCGAGATTCCCAGCATCGTGGCCACGGCTGCGAACGACAGCTTCCCGCTGTTCGACTTCTGCGCCGGCGCGGAACACGCCAGGGGCAAGGACGCCAACTGCTCGATCAACTTCAAGTACGGTATGAAGCGCGATTTCAACGCGTGGCTGGCCAGCCTGGGACCGTCGGCACCCGTCAAGACGCTGACCGAACTGCGCCACTGGAACCTCGCGCACGCCACGGCCAACGCCATCAAGTATCAACAGTCGCGCCTCGACATCTCGGACGAGATGGACCTGGTCGCCGACAAGGCGCGCCTCGACGCCGATGACGCGAAGGACCGGCGCCTGAGCCGGGATCAGGGCATCGACGGCGTGTTGCAGGCTCACAACCTGGATGCGTTCATCACGCCAGGCTCGTCCGGCGCGCGCATCGCCGCGACCGCCGGGTATCCGATCATCGCCGTGCCGTTCGGCATGGTGTCGAACGACGGCGGGCCACTGGTTGGTGGCGGGCTGGCCCGGCCGCCGCAACGAGCGTATCCGGCCGGTTTTGACCCCAAGCCGGCGCCGTATGGCGTGGGGTTCGTCGGCGCGCAGTGCAGCGAACCCCGGCTGATTGAGCTGGCCTACGCCTTCGAACAGGCCAGCCAACGCCGGGTGCCGCCGGCGGCGGCACCGTGAGGTATTTCCCACGGCGAGGCTTTTTACCCAGGACAAGATTGCCGCGCCACGGATCTACGGGACGAACACGCTGGCACCAGTCATGCAGTGGGTCGCGGTGGAGAGCGACCATGCGACTGACACTCTGTGGATGTGGACTGACCCTGATCATGGCTGGTGCGTTCAACGCCCAATCGGCCATCACCGCCCAGGAACCCGCCGGCCAGAGGGCTTCGCTGGCGATCACCGGCGCGAACAACTTCGTCCAGTACTGCGTGGCCTGCCACGGCAAGGACGCCAAGGGCACCGGGACGCTCGCCCCGAACCTCAGGCCGAAGCCCGCGGACCTGACGTTGCTCACCAAGAACAACGGCGGCACGTTCCCGCGCGACATGGTGTACCAGGTGATTGATGGCCGCCAGAAGGTCAAGGGGCACGGCGGCGGCGACATGCCGGAATGGGGCCCGACGTTCCTGGCCGCCGTCGGCTCCGACAACCCCGACGCGGTCACGCACCGCATCAACGCCCTGGTTGACTACCTGGAAACGGTGCAGGTGAAATAGACGGCGAGCGCCGGGGCGCCATGACCCCGGCACTGACCGTACTCAGGGGTTGCCAGCCAGCTCGAGCAACCCCGCCACTTCGCGCTGAAGGTCGCGCGTCAGCGGCGATCGCAACCGGCGGCTCAGGGCATCGGCCACGGCATCGTAGTACCAGAGCGTGCCCTCGCGCTGGCCCTGGAACCGCTCCCACACCTCGTCGCCATGCATGCGAAGGTCGCAAGCGATCGACCGCACGTTGTGCAGCTTGTCGGCCGCCGAGACCAGGCACACCGACTGGCCGGCGCGCTCCAGGTGCGCCAGGTAGGCCTCCTTGCGGTCGCGCCACGGCAGCTTGTCTTCGGGATGTTCGACCAGGCTGTCGCTGCAGCCGAGGACGATGTCGCCGACCGCATCGCCGAACCGGGCGCGAATCTCGGCGAGGCGGGCCTCGCCGCCGCCGTCCTCCGCCGCGTCATGCAGCAGCGCGCCAATCGCCTCGTCTTCGCTCGCGCCGTACTCGAGCGCAATCGCCGCCACCCCGAGGATGTGGGCCATGTACGGAATGCCGGTGCCCTTGCGCTGCTGCCCGTGGTGCACCTGGTTGGCATAGAGGAGGGCCGCTTCGAACCGAGTCATGACTTGGTCATCGTAGCGCAGGTAGCAGGACTTAACAGGAACTCAGGAGACCAGGAGACCAGGAGATCAGGAGTAAGTCATGTTGCCTACCTCTTGATCTCCTGTCTAAGCTAATCGTTGCGCAGCGCCTGCATGACGTCGATCTTCGAGGCCCGCGACGCCGGCATCAGCGACGCGCCGACCGCCGAAACGATCAACACCGCGGCCGCGGCGAGAATCGGCACGACACCGGGCAATTGCACCTGGGGAAAGATGCCGCCGGCGAGCCGCCACGCCGCCAGGCCCAGCACCAGTCCGGCCACCACACCGAGCGACCCCATCAGCACGCCCTCGCCGAGGACCTGCCTCAGGATCTCGCGCGGCTGGGATCCTACCGCCATGCGTATGCCGAACTCACGGGTGCGGCCGCTGACCGAAAACGCCAGCACCCCCGCCACGCCGACGACAGCGATGGCCAGCGCGACCGCTGCGAAGCCACCAAACACGATCGCGTTCAGCCGATCCGGCGCCATCACCTCGGCCCTCACATCGTCGAGCGTCGCCGGCCGTTCCACCGGCACGTCCTGCGCCATCTCGCGCACGATCTTCGTGATGGTCGGCACCAGGGCGTAGGGGTCGCCCGCCGCGTGGACGAACATCCGGCTGCCGCCGCCGTCCTGCTCGAACGGTGAGTACACCGTCAGCGTCGGCTGCGGCGTGATGCTGGCATCGTCCAGGTCGGCGACGACCCCGACAATGCGCCGCGGCTCGGGACTGAGGTTGATGAACTTGCCGATTGGATCGGTCCAGAACAGTTTGCGGTTCACGACATCCGCGGTGGCAAACATGCGCTGAGCCAGCGTCTGGCTGACGATCACGACGCGTTCGGAGCCAATGCGATCGTCATCGTTGAAATCGCGGCCGGCGAGGATGGGCACGCCCAGCGTAGCGAAGAAGCCCGGCCCGACCGACCGCGAGCGCGCCATCGGATCCTCTTCGCCGTTCTCCTTCACGCGACCCTCGACCGAAAACTGCAGGCCGCCACCCAGGTTGTTGACGTCGCGCCACGGCACGGTGCCGCCGAGCGCCACGTTCCGGACGCCCGGCACTTCCGAGGTCCGACGGCGCAGTTCGCGATAAAACGCCAATACCTGGTCGCGCGAGCGTCCGAACGACGACACCGGAACGTTCACCGCCAGCACACCGGTGGTTTGAATGCCCGGGCGCGCCGACTGCAGCGTGATCAGCGTGCGCACCAGCATGCCGGCTCCCGCCAGCAGCAGGAACGACGCCGCGATCTGCGTGACCGCAAATGCTTTCAGCCGCAGATTGGTGGAGCCGGTGAAGCGAACGCTGTTCCCCGCCTGCGACAGCCCCTGCGACCCATCGGACGACGGCAACCGTGGCACGAACGCCAGCAGCACGGCCGCAATCGCGGCCAGCGTCACCCCCACCCACAGCAGGCTCGCATCGAGCGTGAGGTCGAGGGCACGAACCGAGAAGCGCGAGGCGTAGCGGACCAGCACCGACACCATGGGCTGGGCGATCAGCACGCCGACGACAGCGCCGGTGAGGCAGACCACGAGGCTTTCGGCCAGCAGGGTCTTGCGCAGCGCCGCGGTGCTGGCGCCAAGAGCGGCGCGGACGGCCAACTCCGCCTCGCGCCGAACCGACCGCGCGAGGATCAGGTTTGCGACATTCGAACACGCGATCACGAAGATCAAGGCCGCGGCACCCAGCAGCACCAGCAACACCGTGCGCGCCTGGGCGGTGATCTGATCGCGCAACAACCGCGCATCGAGCCGGAAGTCGGCCTTCACCGGATAGGCCTCCGGGAAGCTGGCGACGATGCCGGCGTGAGCCGCGCGCAGTTCGGCACGCGCCGACTCGAGCTCGGCATCCGGCGCGAGGCGGCCAAAGACCTCGGTCATGCGATGCTCGCGGCCGGTCACCATGGTGGCCGACATGTGATGCGGGCTGGTCACCATGTTGGCGATGACCTCGGTGTCGGCCGGGTACGGCACCGACGGCTCCAGCACGCCGATGATCGTGGCGGTCCGCGCGCCGAGCCGGACTTCCTTGCCGACCACCGATGGATCCCCTTTGTAGGTGGTCATCCAGAAGCGATGCGTGAGCATGGCGACGCCGGCCGCGCTCGGGCCGTCGTCTTCCGGGCCAATGGCACGGCCGAGCACGGGCCGCAGGCCCATCACCTCGAAGAAGCGGCCGTCAATCACTCCGGCCCGCACCTGGCGCGGCTCGCCCAGGCCCACCATCAGGAACCCGATGGTTGAAAACTCGCCAAAGGCGGTCACTGTCTTGACGCGGGCGCGCAGGTCCTGAATCTCGGGAACCGAGAAGGTGGTGTTCTCGACATTGCGGCCCGGCGCGCTCTGGCGGAGGTAGATCAGCCGGTGCTCATCTCGGTTGGCGAGGGGGCGCAGCAGCACGCCGCGGACGACGCTGAAGATGGCGGCATTGGCGCCAATGCCGAGCGCGAGCGTCAGCACGACCGTCAGGAAGAGGCCCTTGGCGCGGGTCATCGAGCGGAATGCCAGGCGTAGTTCGTGGAGGAAACTCATACCCGCCTATTCAACCATTGCCGGGCTCTCGGTACGACAGGCGACCGTCCCGGCGGGTCTTTTGCGGGCAAGGCCACGGGAGGCGACCATGCGAGACCCCTAGCGCAGCTTGCGGCGGATGAAGTCGAGCGCCTCGGGGAACTCGCGGGACTTGACGAAGTGTCCGCGATCCGTGAACTCGAAGTAGCTGCTCTTCAGTTGCGCGGCGACGTGGCGGGCCTCAGCCACCGGGATCAGCGGATCGTCAGCCGAGTGGAAGATGCCGACCCACTGCTGGTTTCCGCGGATGCGCGGCCATTGCCACGGATCGCGGTAATAGCCGCTGGCCGCCTCGAACGCGTCGCCGAGATCGGTGTGGCACACGCTGACCAGCACCGAGCCCAACAAGCGATGCGTCTCGGCGTAGCGCATGGCCGCCACGGCCCCCGATGAATGGCCCACGAGAATGGTGTGCTCGTCGGCATCGAGCGACTCGAGATACGGCAACCACACCGACGCCCTCGCCTTCACGTTATCGGGGAAGGTGTGGTTGATGACATCGATGCCGAGCGCCCGCACCTCCCGCTCGAGCCAGGGCAGCCACGCGTCGCCGGCCGTGCAGCCGCCGTTCCCGTGGATCAGGATGGCCTTCAATTCCTGCTGGCCAGGACGAAGATGATGACAACCAGCACCACGAGCACCGCGACCAAGAACACCTTCCACGGGCTGATGGGATATTTCCCGGCAATGCGGCCGGTCGATCCGTTGGCCAGCACCTGGTAGGTCTTGCGGCCGAACACGTACGTGAGCAGCCAGATCGGCACCAGGATGTGCTTGAAGGTCTGTCCCGAGAAGGCCGGGTGGATCACGAGATTGCGATGGGTGTCGCCCGGCACCTGGTTCGCGCACAGCTGGCGTAAGGTCGCGTGCATCTGCTCCACCGATTGGCTCGAGGCGTCGGTCAGCACGACCTGGTAGTGCTCGACGACATGCCCCGAGAGAAAGGCCGTGTCGTACGGCACCAGTTCCTGCGTCGGAAACGGCTCGACCTCGCGCAGCAACTCGATCGGCAACCCTACCGTCCCCGGCACCGGCTCATCGTCAAACTCGTGCTCGACGACGCCGGCGGCGTGTTCCCACCGCACGCGCTGCTCCTGCCGCATCACGGTGCGGCCCTGGCTGTCGCGGCCCTCGACGGTCACGTCGTAGTAGTGACCCGCCTCGGCTTCCCACGGGCAGTGGGCGCGCGCATCGAAGGTCCAGTACGGAATGTAGAGACTGTGGACCGTATCGACCAGCGCCGCCTTCGCCAGCCGCCCCGGCGCGAACCACTTGCTGCGCCACCAGCGGCGGATGTCGTCGCGCACGCGGTTGCGGTCGATGCGAAACGGCAACACGCCTTCCGGCCGGATCGGCGACTGGATCTGCTCGTAGGCCACGAGCGCGGGCGAGCCGCAGAATTCGCAGTTCTGGCCGACCCGGTCCGACTCGTAGGTCATGACCGCGCGACAACTCTGGCACTGCACGCTGCGGCTGGTCGCGAGCCACGCCTGCTCGGCGGCCGGCAGATCGCGCAGCGCGGTGGCCAGGTCCTTCTCGGCCACCTTGCCGATGGCGCGATCGATGGTGTAAGGCGACTCGGTGCCGCAGAACGGGCACACGAGCATCTGTTTCGACGGGTTCCACTCCGCCTGCGCGCCACACGCCGGGCAGTCGTGCTTGTCGAGCGCCGAGACCTCCGGAGCCAGCCGTTACTCCGAGAGATACGCGTTAAGGGCCGTGCGCGTAATGCGCCACGACGCGCCGATCTTCTTCCCCTTGAGCTCGCCCGATTCGAGCACCGTCTTGACGTCGGCCTCGGTGACGCCGAGCGCCGTGGCCACCTCGGCCGGGCCAAGCAGTTCGGGCGCGGCCGTTGCGGTCGAGGCCGCCGCGACGGTCGGCGTGGCCGAACCGCCAGCAAACCCCTGCTGCATCATCTGCTGCGCCATGCCGAAGCCCATCGCGAGCTCCGCCGCGGTGGCCGCCGGACCGCCGCCCGAGCCGCCGGCCGCCATGCCCTGCGCCATCTGGTACTTCACGTAGTCGTTGAGGTTCCCGATGGCCGTCATGCTGGCGCGCTTGTCGAGCGCCGCCTCCACTTCGGGGGGCACCGACACGTTTTCGACGATGAAGCTGGTGATGGCGAGGCCGTACTTGGCGGTCACGGCCGGGTTGATCATCGGCAACAGCGCATCACCCAGCTCGGTGTAGCGCGACGCCACGTCCAGCACCGGAATCTTGGCGGACGCGATCGCGTCGGTGAACAGGCTGACGATGCGCGAGCGCATGGTGTCGGCGAATTCGTCGAGACGGAAGTTATGGTCCGAGCCGGCGACCTCGCGCAGAAAGGTCCTGGGCTCGACGATCTTGAAGTCGTAGGTGCCGAACGCGCGGACCCGGGCCACCCCGAAGTCGGCATCGCGCAACATCACCGGGTTCGAGGTGCCCCACTTGTTGCCCGTGAACAGCCGCGTGATCACGTAGTAGACGTCGGCCTTGAACGGCGAGTTGAAGCCGTACTTCCACGACTTGAGCTTGGTGAGGATCGGAATGTTGTCGGTGGTCAGCGGGTGCTGGCCCGGCAGGAAGGTGTCGCCGAACTCGCCGAGGTAGACAAACTGCGCCACCTGGGACTCGCGGACGATCAGCTGTGCGCCGTTCTTGATCGCCTTGTCCTCGTCTGGAAAACGGTACGACAACGTGTCGCGCGAGTCATCGGTCCACTCGATGACGTCAATCAGTTCGCCCTTGAAGAAGTCGGCTATGCCCATGGGCGGATCTTAACAGGAGTTCAGGAGAGCAGGAGTCACCTCTCCTAATCACGGCGCCGGCACTACTGGCCTTTCAGCCACCGGGCAAGCCCGATCAGTCCCGCTCCGACCAGGCCGAATGAGCTGCCCTGTTCGAGCCACAGCGTGTCCTGAGGCAATCCCCTGAAGGCGTGGTCCGCTTCACGGCGTGCGCGGGCCAGCTCGAGCGGCAAGGCGGGATCGACGGTCTTGTCGGTGCGGTCCGCCTCGCGCAGTTGCGCGACCAGCGACTCGGCCTGCTTCATGTCGAGCATCGACAGCGGCGACCCGCAGTGCCCGCAGTCGGTGCGCCGGGCCAGGTCGATCGGCGCGCCGCAGTTGGAGCAGTTCACGGCCTGGACGTGCTTGCACAGGTCGGCAATCTGCGCCGGCGTCAGCGGCCGGATGAAGTCTTTCTCTTTCAGGAAGTCGCAGAACGTCGTCAGGCGGCCGTGGTCGTGTGGGCACTTGAAATACTCGAACCGGGTCGAGCGCTGCAGGTCCTGCGTCCGCCGGAGCCGCGCCTGGCAATGGGGGCACTTGGCGGTGTCGGCTCCGATCGCCTGCGGCCGGGCGACGTGCTCGCCAATCACACGAAACAGCATCAACGTCGCGCCCGGGGTCAGTTGCAGGCTTTCGCGCGGGTCGAACCAGATGGCCTGGCACGGGTCGCAGATATCGATGGTCGCCGCCCGGCCAAGCCGGCCTTCGACGGTGTGGGAGGACATGGGAAGCGAGCAGCGCGGGCAGTCCACATGGGGAGCTTATCTCCGGTAAGCTCTTTCGACCATGGGACGATTCCTGAGCGCCGCCCTCCTCCTGATCACGCTGGTCGCCTGTTCGAACGCCGCCATCGACAAGGCGGCCGGCGACGGAGTGGGCGAGGGCATCGCCGTGCGCCGGTCGGAGACAGCGGTGGTGGTCGAGAACAATAGCGGCCGGCCGCTCCTTGCCGTGCGCGCCACGATCGAGACCGACACCGGCGGCACCTTCGTCCAGGTGCTGCAGGCGCTCGATGCCGGCCAGGATGCCAACCTGCTCTTCGCGAACTTCCGGTCGGACGATGGCACGCTCTTCGAGTTGTCGATGTCGCAGCCGGCCCGCATCACGGTGACGGCCAGGGATACGCTCGCGGGCCAGCACGAAGCCTCGATCGACTGGTAGGAAGGGTGTAAGGCGCTTGGCGCGCAATCTGCAAGAGCGGAGGGCATGGCTGGGTGTCGTCCCTGTTACTCGCGCAATTGGGTGGTCGCGGGCCTCTCGCTGGCCTTGGCGTTCGGCCTGGCTGCCACCGCTATTGCCCAGCAAGGTCAGCCAGCATCCCAAGATGTCCCGCCGGTTCCCGACCTGGGCGAACCACAGGGATTGCTTCCTGAGCCAGCTCTGGTGGAGCGGGCGGCGGTCTTTGCCGATCGGTACCTGAGCGGCGGCGGCAGCGGCAACGGCTTCTACGTCAGCACCAAGAGCCCGATCCAGGGCGCTGGATGGATCTCGCTCGGCCCCGGTTACCGGCACTGGTACAAGGACGACCAGGTCTTCATCGACGGGTCGGCCGGCGTGTCGTGGCGCGGCTACAAGATGGGCCAGGCGCAGCTCGAGTTCCCCAAACTGCTCCGCAGCCGGTTGGTGCTGGGCACCATGTATCGCTGGCAGGACTTCCGCGCCATCAAGTCGTACGGCGTGGGCCCCGACACCACCGAGGCCGCCCTCTCGACCTATCACCTCAGTTCACAGAACGTGGTCGGCTACGCCACCGTGCGGTTGCAACGGTGGCTCAATCTCAATTCCAGCCTGGGGTGGGTGGATCCGGCGGTCCGGTCGATCGGCGGCGACGAACCCCGGTTCCTGCACACCGAGACCTCGCTCGTTGCCGATACCCGCGATTACCCTGATCACCCGACCAGTGGCGCGCTACTGCGCGTCGCCGCGGCGCGCTTCAGCGATCAGGATGCCGGCCTGTACAGCTTCCAGCGGTTCGAGTCCGAAGCCGCCGGCTTCATTGCCCTCGCCGACTCGCGCGTGGTCATCGCGCTGCGCGGCTGGCTGGTCACTTCCAACACCCACGACGGCCAGTTCGTGCCCGGATATCTGCAGCCCACGCTTGGCGGCGGCCAGTCGCTTCGCTCGTACGAGGATTTCCGCTTCCGCGACGACCACATGCTGCTCGGCAATCTCGAAGTGCGCGTGGCACTGATGACCCACGTCGATGCGGCCGCGTTCGTCGATGCCGGCAACGTCGCGCCCCGGGTGGGCGACCTGAACCTGGATAAGCGGTCGTACGGTGGCGGCCTGCGCTTCCATACCCGGCGCGCCACCATCGTGCGCGCCGATGTCGCACACGGCCAGGAGGGCTGGCAGGTGCGATTTACCTTGAGCGAACCCCTCAAGCTGTCGCGCACCGAACGCCGCACCGCGCCAGTTCCGTTTGTGCCCTGAGGGACGAGACCATGAGACGCGCACATCTGATTCTTATCGCCGTGTTCGCCGTTACCACGGCGGCGTGCGCGAAAGCCCAGCCGCCCGCCATGCAGCCCTCGGCGCCGGTGGCAGGCGCGGTGTTATGGGTGGAGCCGACCGACCTTGCGACCCGCGACGTCTTCCACGGCCCGTGGGGCCAGGAGAACGCACCGAATTCCGCCGACACGTTCAGGTATGTCGAAACCAAGCGTTCCGGCGTCAACCGTGGCATGACGGTGAAAGACAGCCAGGGGCGCGAGTGGAGCGTGAAGACGCCGTTCCCCGGCAATCTCGACTCGGAAGCGCCGGTGGAGGTCACCGTGTCGCGGCTGCTCTCGGCCGTCGGGTATCCGCAGCCGCCGGTCTATTTCCTGCCGGCGTTCGACCTGAAGGACGACCTCGGCACGCGCACCCTGGTGGGGGGCCGCTTCCGGTTGACGCACCCCTCCCTGACAGACGCAGGCTCATGGTCGTGGGCCGAGAACCCGTTCGTCGGCACGCCGCCATACCAGGGGTTGCTGGTGATGATGATGATGCTCAACAACAGCGACATGAAGGACCGCAACAACACGCTGTACCAGCGGCGCGCCGGCGACCTGGTCGAGCAGTGGTATGCGGTCCGCGACGCCGGCGCGGCCCTCGGCGACACCACACGGTGGGCGCCGCGAACGAACCACATCGAGTCCTTCGAACGGGCCCCGTTCATCGTGGGCGTCAACCAGGGCCACGTTGACTTTGCCTATAAGGGCGCGCACCGTGACCTGGTTGACGATCGGATTTCGCCGGCCGACGTCGCGTGGATTAGCAACTGGCTTGGCCGGCTGAGCGACCGGCAATGGCGCGATGCGTTCCGGGCTGGGGGCTATGAACCCGCGGTGGCCGCCCGATTCATCAAGCGGCTCCGAGATAAGGTCAGCCAAGGCCGGGCGCTGGACTACTCGTGGCGCAAGGCCTCGACCGGATCGAGCGCCGAGGCGGCGCGGGCCGGCCAGTAGCCGGCAATCATCCCCACCGCGATCGATGTCACCAGGCCCGACGTCACTGCCCACAGCGGCGGCGCGGCCGGAAAGGTCGGCGCCACCAGCGCCACCAGCACGCCGATCACCGCCGCCAGGGTCACGCCCAGCAGCCCGCCGGTGCCGCTCAGGATCGCCGCTTCGATCAGGAACTGCCACCGCACCTCGGAGCGGCGCGCGCCAATCGCCAGCCGCACGCCGATCTCGCGCGTCCGCTCGGTGACGCTGATCACCATCACGTTGGCGATGCCGATGCCGCCAATCACCAGGCTGATCGCCGCCAGCGCGATGGTGGCAATGAAGATCTGCAGGCCGATGCGGTCGAACTGCGCGATGATCTGATCGGCGCTGTTCATGGCGAAGTTGCTCTCCGCGCCGAGCGGGACATTGCGCACCAGCCGCAGGATGGTGTCCGCTTCCTGCCGCGCCTGCTCGCGCAAGCCGGGGACCGCGCGGATGTACAGCACCATGTTGCGGGCCTCGGGGAACTTGCGCCGCGCCGTCGGCACCGGGATCGCCACCACGCTGTCGTTGCGGTTCTCGCCGAAGAACGTGCCCTGCCGCGGCGCCAGTTCGCCGACCACGAAGTAGCGATCGCCGCCGAGCAGGAACGACTTGCCAACCGCGCCGTCGGCGCCAAACAGGGCCCGCGACACGTTGGCGCCGACCACTGCCACCTGGCCACGCGCCCGCTCCTCGGTGGGCGTGAAGGGGCGGCCCTCCCTGAACGACGCGCCGACCACGTCGAAGAAGTTCGACGACGTCCCCTCGATCAGCACCGTGTCGAGTTCGTTGGCGCCGGCCCGCGCCGTGATCACCCGCGTGCTCGTCACCGCCGGCACGATCAGCTGGATGCCGACCTCGCGGATCGACGGCCCGAGCCGCTCGAGCTCGCGCGCGTACTCGGCCCTCAGCTGGGGCCGCTTGGCATCGAGCTCGGTCGGCGCCGAATAGGGCTCGCCGTTCAGGTGATACGCAAAGATGTTGTCGGTACCGAGCTCGCGGAACAGCAGCGCCACGCTGTTGCGGAGACCGACCAGGGTCGATGCCACCAGCACCACGGTGACGATACCGATCACCACACCGAGAATCGCGAGCCCCGATCGCGCCTTGTTGGCGCGCAACGACTCAGCCGCCAGGGTCGCGGCCTCGGCGAATGTGCCAAGCAGTGTCGAGTGTCGGTGGCTCATGCGAATCGCTGTTTAATCGGTGTCGATCGGTGGCTGTCACTCATCGCTGGCTCACTCGGCCCTGATCGCGGCCACCACGTCGAGCGCCACGGCCCGCGTGGCCGGATACCACGCGGCCAGGATGCCGCTGCCCGCAGCGGCCGTGATCGCGATGACGAGCGTCTGTGGCGCCACCACCAGCGGCAACGCCAGCGCGTACTCGAGCGTTGCCAGCAGCAGCCACGCCCCGAGCGCGCCGGCCAGGCCGCCCGCGACCGACAGCAACAACGACTCGGCGACAATCTCGCGGACGATGTCGCCGGCGCGGGCGCCGAGGGCGCGGCGCACGCCAATCTCCCGGGTGCGCTGGGTCACCGACACCAGCACGGTATTGGTCACCACCACGATCGCCGCCAGTAGCGCCATCAACGAGATCGGGCCGGCGGCGGCGCCGATGCGCTGCGACAGGTTGGCCACGAAGCCGCGCGCCGCATCGGGGGTCAGCACGTCGAAGGAGTCGGGCGCGCCGGGACGAAGCGCCCGCCGCGCCCGCATCGACACGCGCGCCCGCCCTTCGGCCGACACGGCGTCGTCGCCCGGCGCGGCCTTGGCAAAGACCTGCAGCGTGCGCGGCGCGCCGAACGCCCGCTCGTAGGCACGCAGGGGAATCCAGACGTACTTGTCGAGCGACCCGGAACCGGCGCTGCCCAGGCGGGCCTGGACGCCGATCACGGTAAACCGCCGGCCGCCAAGCCGCAGGGTCTGCTGCAAGGGATCGCTGGTGGGGAACAGGGCATCGGCGACGTCGGCGCCGACCACGGCCACGGCGTCGCCCGCCACGTCCTCGTCGGGACGGAAGAAGCGACCGCTCGAAAGATCGACCTGGCGAATTTCAGCCAGCGCCGCGGTGGTGCCCGTCACCGTGCCGTCTTCGAGCAGGCGCGAGCCCGACGACACTTCAGCCCTCGTCTGCGCGCTCGGCGCATACAGCACCAGGTCGTCCGCGTAGCGCTCGAGAAATGCGTGGTCCGAGCGGCGGATGGGCGGATTGCGGGCCAACTGCTCCCGCAGTTCCCGGCGCGAGACCCGGCTCGACCCGGCGACCTGGGCGATCACGAAGGTGTCGGACCCGAACGTCCGCGCGGTGGTCATCTCGGTGTAGCGCCTGACGCCGTCCAGGGCCGTCACCACGGTCACGATGGTGGCGACCGCCACGGCAATGGCGAGGGCGCCGAGCGCCGAGCGGAGGGGATACGCCGCGAGCGCAGATGCTCCCTGGCGCAGGGATTCGAGCCGCATTGGGGTTTCCGTATGACGCAGTTTGGGGACCACACGTCCCCGATCCGCGTCAAACTAAGCATATGCGCAGGCGGATCATTGTGGGTGTGGTTGTCGTGGCGGTGCTGGGCGGGGCGGCGGCCGTGGCCAGGCGCTCCGGCAACTCGGGTGTCGAGGTGGAGCAGGCGCAGGTCGCCCGGGTGGACGCGCTGCAGTCGTTCGTCACGGCGTCCGGCGAAATCGTGGCCACCAAGTACGCCGACATCGGGTCCGCGGTCATGGGCCGGCTGGTCGAGTTGACCGTCAAGGAAGGCGACGCCGTCAAGGCCGGGCAGGTGCTGGCCCGCATTGATCCGGTGCAAGCGGCCTCGTCTGCGGACGCGGCCGCCGCGTCGGTGGGCGCGCTCGAGGCCGACGCGCGGGCGGCCGCGACCCAGGTGAAGGCGGCACAGGCGGCGCTCGAAGAAGCCCGGTCCCGCGAGAAAGAAGCCGCGGCCTCGCTGACGCGGGCGCAGGAACTGCAGCGCGCCGGCTTGTTGCCGCAATCGGAGTTCGACAAGGCGAACATGGCCGGCACCACGGCGGTGGCGCAGGTCGCGGCCGCCACGGCTTCGTTCGAGCGCGCGCAACAGGCGCTGGCCAGCGCCGAGCGGCGCATCACCCAGGGCCGGGCCGAACGCACCCGCGCCCGCGACGCCCTCTCGAAGACCGAAATCACCGCGCCGATCGATGGCGTGGTCACTCGCCTTGAGGTCGAACAGGGCGAGATGGTGGTGATGGGCGTGCAGAATCAGCCCGGGACGATCCTGATGACGGTGTCGGACCTGAGCGCGGTGAACGCCGAAGTCAAGGTGGCCGAGGCCGATGTCATGCGGCTGTCGAACGGCTTCCCCGCCACCGTCACGCTCGAAGCCCTGCCCCTGCAGACGTTCAGCGGCCGCGTGGTGGAAATTGGCGCGAGCGCGCTGCCGCTGGTGGGCACGCAGGCCGCCGCGCGCGAGTTCCGTGTGAAGGTCCGGCTCGATGGTCCCGCGGCATCGCTGCGGCCGGGCCTCACCTGCGACACCGAGATCCTGGCGGCCGAGCGCAAGAACGCGCTGGTCGTCCCGCTGCAGGCGGTCGTGGAACAGGACGGCAAGGCCGGCGTGTTCGTGGTGCGCGACGGGGGTGTGGTGTTCACGCCAGTGAAGACCGGCATCATCGGTGGGCTGTCGATCGAGGTGGACGGGGTTGCCGAGGGCACCGCGATCGTCAGCGGCCCGTTCCAGACCTTGCGCGCGCTGAAGGATGGCGATCGCGTACGAGCCCAATAAGGGCGGCGCGGGCACTCGAGCGCGCCCGCAGTCGTGCCGTTGGCCCTGCTGCGGCGGCCGGCGCGCGCGACGCGACGTGTGCGAGTGGCGGATCTTCCAGGTGCCGTCCGGCATCTTGACTAGCACGAGCGTCTCGAGCCCTTCCGAGTCGAGGTCCCGACAGGGGCGGCATCGCCCGCACTACCTTGAGCCGCTGCGCCCCACGGCAGCACGAGCAGCAGCGTTGCGGCGGCATCAAGGCCGAGGCTAGCCTTGGACAGGGCCTTGCATAAGTGCTCGCCGAGAGCCGCCTGGGTAGCGGTGGGCATGCCGACACTTCCCTGTTTAGGGAACCGCCCTGTCCAATCTCGGCACCCACCGCCGTTAATCGTCAATTGCGAGAGGAATCAAGACATGAGAATGAAGAGCATCGCCACAGTCGTCATGGCAGGTTGTGCCGCGGTCGTGATCTCGGCGGCGCCAGGGTTCGCCGCGCAGACGCCCCAGGAGCGCCAGCACGCCACCACCGACCAGGCGAAGCCGGCCTCGGGCATGGCGGCCAAGGACCACGCCATGATGGCCGAACGCGAGAAGATGATGGCCGACATGAAGGCCGCCGACCTTCGGCTCACGGACCTCCTCACCAGGATGAACAGCGCGTCAGGCGCGGAACAAACGACGGCGACCGCCGCGGTCGTGACCGAGATGGTGGCGCAGAGCCGGGCCATGCACGAGGGCATGATGAAGATGCAGCAGGGCATGATGTCCCACATGATGGAGCACATGCAGGAGGGGAAAGACTCGATGGCGATGTGCCCGATGATGAAACAGATGGGCACCATGAAGCCCTGATCACCGCTGAGACACACCGGCGCCAATGCGGAACGAAGACAGGGGGCAGTGATGGGTGGAAACATGATGGGGAACGCGTGGATGGGCGGATTCGGCTGGATGTGGATTCCCACTCTGATCGTGATCGGTCTCGGCGTGCTGGTGATGTGGGGCCAGTTCGTGAAGAAGCCGTGACCTCATCCGCGAAACGTCGATCGACAGAACCGCGTCAGCCCTAACGAGAGGACAAGCAAAGTGAGCTGTTGTAGCGATGTAATGAAGCCGATCGAGGCATCCTCGTGCTGCACGCCGCAAGACACGGCAGCACACGCGGCGCGAGCGATGCGCACTTCAGGCTGCGGCTGCGCGCCGGTGGTCGAAGATACCAAGAACCGCAAACTGGTCGGCGTCGTCACGGAGCGTGACGTCTGTTGCGGAGTGGCCGCCGATGACCGGCGCGCATCGGAGGTGCGCGTCGACGCGATCATGCGCCCTGCGTCGGCGTGCTGTGGCGCGGATGAGCCGGTTGAAGCAGCGCGCCGAACACTCCACAAGCATCAGGCGACGAGCTTGCCTGTGGTGGACGGCGCTGGAGGCTGCTGCGGCACCGTCAGCGTCCATGGTTTGGAGAAGTCGTAAAAGCAACGCCGGCGGGTGCCGCGCTTCATCGAACGGAGCGATGCGCCTCCGCGGGGAGCTGGACCTGACTGAATCAACCGCAGAGCTCGCCGCCCGCGCCCGGGCGCTCCTGAAACAGTGCTGCCAGATGTGTGCCCCTGGTCAGGAGCACGCCTGTGAACGGCGGACGACGATCCGGTTCGAGGCGGTCGAGTCTCCCGGACGTCTCGACCCCATCGGGCCACTCGATCCCCGGCTCCAGGCCCGGCTGACCCAGGTGTCCGGGCGTCCGCTCACGCGCACCAATCGCGTGCGTCTGCTGCGAGACGGCGCCGACACCTTCACCGCGATGCTCGAGCTGATCGAACATGCCGAAACAGAGCTCCTGATCGAGAACTACATCATCCGGGCCGACGCCGTCGGCCGAGCGTTCGGAGAGGCGTTCAAGACGCGAGCGCGGGTGGGCGTGGACGTCCGGATCCTTCACGATCCGTTCGGGGACCCGCTGAGCCTGCTCTCACTCCACCTGCAGTTCTGGGGTTCTCGCGCACGGATGAGCGTCTATACCCCCCCACGACCGACGCTGCGGCAGTGCACGTGGCGCGACTCGGCCGTGCTCGTCGAGGGCGGCGCCGCCGCACACGCGGCGGCGGCCCCATCATGCCGCCTGGGATCGCGAGAAGGCTGTCCGCTTTTGCACATCAGCGGTTGCCCGCAATGAGCCACCCTTCTACATGAAGGCTCCCGGCGACCGGGCGGCAAAAGCGCCCCAGAGAGGCTGTGATGGACCATGACCTGGCTATCCGTCTTGCCCCCGCTTCTCACGATTGCCTTGGCGATTTGGTCCAAGAGAATCGTTCCGTCGCTGCTGGCCGGCTTGTTACTGGGTGGGTATCTGCTGGACCGGCGGATCACCGGCGGTTTTGAAACGGCTGTGGATCAGATCGTCAGCACGCTCACGGACAAGGACAGCCTTCAAGTACTCCTCTTCCTCTACTTGTTCAGCGGCTTGATGGGCATCATCAAGAAGTCGGGCGGCATTCAAGCGTTCTCGGCCCTGGCAGGCGAGCACGTGGCAAGTCAGAAAGGCGCGTTCTACGTGCTGTGGGCGCTCATTCCGGTGACCTTCATTGACTGCGGCTTCCGAATCGTCGGCGCCGGGTCCATCACGCGACCGCTGGCCGAGAAGCACGGGATCGCCAGCGAGCGCCTGGCGTTCATGCTGAACAACACGGCCAGCCCAGTCGTCGAACTCATCCCGATCGCAACCACCTTCGTGGGATTCAACCTGGCGATCATCACCATTGGCCTGAAGAGCGCCGGCATCAGTGATCAGGTCACCGCCTACTCCATCTGGCTCAAGGCCATTCCCCTCGAGTTCTTCAGCCTCGTCGTGATCGCAATCACGTTTCTCTCGATCTTCCGCACCTCCCGCGAGCGGAAGCGGGGCCCTGCCGCACCAGCGTCTCACACGCCGCCTGCCGAGGCGGGCATGACGATGGACGCTCCGGAGCCCGTGATCAAGGCAAGACTCGTGAATCTCGTCTTTCCGATGCTGACGGTCATTGCCCTGAGCATCTTCTTCTTTTGGTTCTTCGGGTCTGAAGGGTCCGACAGAGCCTCGTTGCTTGGAGCGATCATGAACACCGAGCCGAACCGGGCGATGCTCGTTGCGCTCTTCATCTCGGTCTTCGTGACGGCCATCGTCTACGCGTGGCAGAAGTACGGCATCAAGGAGATGGTCCCTGACTTCATCTCCGGTGGGAACGAAATCATGCCGACCCTGGTGATCCTGGCCATCGCCTGGCCGCTTGCCGCGGTCTCGCAGGAACTTGGGATGAACGTGTTCATCAAGGACCTGGTGAGTAGTGCCTTGCCAGGCTGGAGCGTTGCGGTCACGCTCTTCATCCTCTCGGCCTCCGTCACCTACTTCATTGGCTCAGGATGGGGGTCCGCGTCGCTCATTATGCCGTTCGCGATTCCTCTGGCGGTGTCTGCTGGTGCTAGCGTTCCACTCTGCGTTGCCGCCGTCATTACCGGAGGCACGTTCGGCGACGTCACTTCCCCTGTTGCAGGAATGACCAATATGGCGTCGAACATCGCGCGCGCGGATCACGCCAAGTATCTGCGCTACGCGGCCCCTTACAACTTTGCGGCCGCCGGGATCGCCGCCGTTCTGTACGTGGTGGTTGGGCTCGTCGGGTTCTTCTAACCCCAGCCGTGGGTGCGGTGCTGATGCCGGGTCCAAGCGTCGTCATGCCCATCTGGCCGCCTGGGATCGCGAGGGACTGTTCGTTATTGCACAGCGACGATTGCCCGCAATGAGCCATAGAGGCAGCCGCGGTGCCCTGCGTCGTGGTGTTTAACGGCGGCTCGTCGAGCGTTCGGTTCGCGGTGTACGCGGCAGACGAAACGCTGCGGCGCCGACTCAACGGCAAGATCGATCGCATCGGCGCGAGCGATGCGACGTTCATCGTCAACGACCCCAGCAGGACCTCGCAGGCCTCGCGCCTGCTGGCCGCGGCCGACTACGGCACGGCCGTGGCTGCGCTGCTGGACTTGCTGGAGGCGCAGCTGATCTTCGCGTCGGTCAAGCGATACATCACACAGCATGGCGAGGACATGACGGAGATTCGGAATTGGAAGAGGGGGCGCGAGGCAGTGATCAACCGTCCAGGTGGCGGCCCGGAACAACCGAGTTTATTAAGGAGGTCCAATATGCCCATTCGACTCAACGAAGAGAACGGCGGGAAGTGGCTTGTGGTCCACAGTCAGCAAGAAGCTGACGAAGGCCGACTATGAGCAGTTCGTGCCGGAGTTCGAGCGACTCGTCGAGCAGCACGGGCCATTGCGCGTGCTGTTCGATATGACTGGATTCCATGGCTGGGAGGCCGGCGCGCTGTGGGAGGACATCAAGTTCGACATGAATCACTTCGCCGACATCCAACGGCTTGCGATGGTCGGCGAGAAGACATGGGAGCATGGCATGGCGACGTTCTGCAAGCCGTTCACGAAAGCCACCATCCGATACTTCGATCACGCCGACGCGGCCGAGGCGCGGAAATGGTTGGGCGAAACGTAGCAGGCTGATGCTAGGCGAAGCGCATCCTGCGCGACGAGTTCACAGACGACTCGGAGCGTTCGTGCTCGCCGTAGCCCACGAGCTCAAGAGGGTTCCGGATCGCGTACGCCTGCTGGACGTAGGTGGCGCGGCGGCTGTTCTCGCAGTAGTCGATCCCCTTGTCTCGCGCAAAGGCATCCTGGATCCCGCGAAAGTCCACCCAGACGCGCGAGTACTGATGGATGAAGAGCGCGCCGCCGTAGAGCAATTCGTAGCCGAGAAGGCAGGCACGAGCATCGACACCAGCATGGGTTTTACTCCCGCGGCGAAGACGCCACCAAACTCAACGTGATCGTCTTCGACAAGACCGGTACGCTCACTATTGGCCAGCCTGAGGTCGTGGAGATCGTGACGGCGGATGGAGTCACCGAGGACAGGTTGCTGATGGCCGCCGCGGCCGTCTCAGGCCGAC
>JBEGVQ010000202.1:0-19682 GCA_041178345.1 Acidobacteriota bacterium
ATGGTCAAGGGCATGGGCGGTGCCATGGACCTGGTGGCCGGAGCCAAGCGCGTGGTGATCGCAATGGAGCACACCACGAAAGACGGCGGCCACAAGATCCTGCCCGCGTGCACGCTGCCCCTGACGGGCGTGAAAGTGGTTAACCAGATCGTGACTGAACTGGCGGTGATCGACGTCACGCCGGAAGGGTTGCTGCTGAAGGAGATTGCCAGCGACACGACCCTCGAGGCCGTGATCGCCGCGACGGGTGCCAAGCTGAGGGTCGCCGAACCGTTGGGCCGTTTCTAGGCTCGGGGAACTTACGACCCGTTGCCCTCGTCCGTACGAGGGGGTGAGGTGCTGATGCGCAATGCGCTGCTGACAGTCGTCCTGGCCGGGTTCCTTTCGCAAGGCGCGGTGGCCGCACAGGTCACCGAGCCCACGACCTACCGACTCACCGGCACACGGGTGGCCCTGGCTCAGGACGTTCACATCGAACGCGATGAAGAGGTCACCGACGTCGCGGTGGTCGTTGGCGGCTCGCTGGTGGTTGACGGACGCGTCCGCGACGGCATTGTTGTGGTCGGTGGCAACCTGCGGCTGACGGCAACGTCCGACGTGCGCGGCGACATCGTGCTGGTCGGCGGACAGCTGCAGCGGGACGAGGGCGCCCGGCACGCGGGCAGCGTCAACTACATTTCGTTCGGCGACTGGTCGCGCCGCACCTTTGGTTTCTTCCCCACTTTCGACTTTGGCGACTACGGCCGCTGGCTGAGTCTCGCCGGCACATTTGCGCGTGTCTCGCTGCTCGCGGTGCTGATGATGGTGGTGCTGGTCATCGCCAGGCCGGCCGTGGCCCGCAGTGGCCGCGCCGCTGTCGCCGAACCCGTACGCGCGGGCCTTGTGGGCCTGGCCGCGGAGATCTTCTTCGTGCCGTTCCTGGTCGCCGCCTCGATCGGCCTGGCCATCACCATTGTCGGCATTCCGTTCGTGGCCTTGCTGGTGCCGGTGGCACTCGTGATCGCGGTCTTTGCGCTCGTGCTGGGGTTCACGTCGCTGGCCTGCCGCCTGGGTGAGTGGGTGGAAGATCGACTGGGATGGCAGCCGGGCAACGCTTTCATCGCCACCACGATCGGCTTCGTGCTGATCATGGGCCCGACGATTGCGGCGCGGCTGATTGGGGTCGGTTCCGAAGCGCTGCACCCGGTGGCGTTCGCCTTGCTGGTGATGGGCCTGTCGGTGGAGTTTGCGGCGTGGACGATCGGGCTGGGCGGCACCATTCTGACCGGCCTCGGCCGCTGGCACACAGTGCCCCCGCCGATCGCGACGCCGCCGACTGCCGACGGACCGGCGCCGCCGGCCCCAAGCGCGGTTTACTGACCGCCGGTCTGACCGAGACCCGGACGGACCTGGACGAGGGCATTCGCACTGCCGATGATCTTGGTCCCTTTCTTGAGCAGCAGCCGAATCCGGAAGCTGCCGGGATTCTGGTAGCGGTGTTCGACGGTGTAGCGCCGCTTGATCTGGCTCTTGCCGGGCTCGTAGGGCTCGCAGTCGGCTTCGACCGTTGACGTCGTCAAGTCACCCCACTCCCATTCCACGGTGGGGCAGTAGAACTCCTCGTGATCGTCAGCACCGCCCTTGACCTCGGCGACCACCACCACGCGCGCCGGAGCGAACGACACGGCCGGCGTCGCCTTGAGTGATAAGCTAGGCTTCTTGTTATTGCCTTGGCTGCGGGCCTGAAGGCCGTGTGGCATCACGAGCAGCGCGCTTACTGCCAGGACTGTGAAGTGAGCGACGCCTGTGTGTAGTGGCATGGCAAGGTCCCCGGCAGGCGGGGCGTAAAGGAATTCTAACCTAACATGCCGCCCCCCTACGAAGTGCCACGCCTGTCCGTCAGTAGTGCCGCGCTTGGCGCCGCCGACGTTGACCTGATCATCATTCCCATCGCGCAGGACCACACGGCCTCGGCGATTGGCGCCTATGACGCCGTCTTCGGCGGCGACCTGGGATCGGCCCTCGAGCGGGGGGAGTTTAGCGCCAAACCCTGCGAACTGTTTGTGCCCCGCACGCCGGGCAAGGACTGGCGCGCCACGCGGGTGATCTTCGTCGGCGGCGGGCCTCGCGCCGACATTCACGCCGAACGCATGCGGCGCATGGCCGCGACGGCCGCGCACGCGGCGCGTCATCAGCACCATGGCCGCATCGCCTGGGCCGACGTTGAGCCGGGGACGCTGGCGACGTCCGCTCGCGTCGAACTGATTGCCGAGGGCGTGACGGTCGCGAACTTCGACAACGGCGTGCACAAGAGCCGCGGCGATCGCGAGTTCTTCCTGAAGGACGTGGTCATCCTGACCGGTCCCGACGCCGCCGCGGCCGCCGCGACCGGTAGTGCCACGGGCGAATCGATCAACGCCGCCCGGGTCCTGATCAACGAGCCCGGCAACTTCCTGACACCGCGCATCCTGGCCGAGAAGGCGCAGCAACTCGCCTCGGTGCCGGGCATCACTGCCGACGTCCTCGACGAGCGCGCGCTCGAGGCACTCGGCATGGGGATGCTGCTCGGCGTCGCGCGCGGCAGCAGCGAGCCGCCACGGCTGCTGGTGCTGCGCTATGCGCCGGCCGCCGCGCCCGCTGGCGCGACCCTGGGCCTGGTCGGCAAGGGCGTCACCTTCGACACCGGGGGCATTTCGCTCAAGCCCGCCGATGGCATGGAGCGGATGAAGGACGACATGGCCGGCGGCGCCACGGTGGTGGCCGCGCTGCGGTCGATTGCGCTCCAGCAACTGCCGATTCGCGCGATGGCGATCGTGCCCATGGTCGAGAACATGCCCGGTGGGAAGGCCACCAAGCCCGGCGACATCCTGCGCGCCGCCTCGGGTCTCACGGTCGAAGTGAACAATACGGATGCCGAGGGACGGCTGATCCTGGGCGATGCGCTCTGGTACGCGCGCAAGCTCGGTGCGACGCACGTCGTCGATGTGGCCACCCTGACCGGCGCCGTGGTGGTCGCACTCGGCAAGACCACGACCGGGCTATTCGGTACACCGGAGCCGTGGGTCGAGCACGTGCGCGCGGCCGCCGGTCGAGCGGGGGAGAAGGTGTGGCCGCTGCCGCTGTTTGAGGACTATCGCGAGCAGCTGAAGAGCGAGATCGCCGACATGTTGAACAGCCCGGGGCGGCCGGCCGGCTCGATTACCGCGGCGATGTTCCTGAGGGAATTCGCCGGCGACGGCGCCTGGGCCCACCTCGATATTGCCGGCACCGCCTGGGCAGAAGAGAGCAAGCCGTGGCAGCCGAAGGGCGCGACGGGCACCATGATTCGGACGCTCGTGGATGTCGCCCGCGGCGGCCTTCCCGGTGTCTAATGCTAGTGGATAATCAAAAGGTGCAGGACCCCCAGCCGACCCCGACGCAGACGGCGCCGACGCTCACCATCGTCCAGGTGGTCACCGACGACCCAGCGAAGGAGCTTGGCATGATCGACGTGTCGGTGGCGGCCTTTGGCCTCACCGGGATCATCATGGTTTCGGCCCTCGTCGCCGGCCTCCTGGCGGGCGGCCTGTTTGTCTGGTTTCGCTCGCGCCGCCCGATCACGATCATCGAAGCCCGCGGCAACCAGCACAACCTGTTCCGCGCTTAGTTGTCCTGAGACGCGATGGCCGGCTGGCCTTTCAGTGACTTGCGATAGCGCATCACCGCGTTGAACAGCGACTCTGCGATCTTCTGCTTGTAGGCGCTGGTCTTGAGCAGTGCCAGTTCCTGGCGGTTGCTGACAAACGAGATCTCGGCCAGCACGCTCGGCATGGCCGCGCCAATCAGCACGACGAACGGCGCCTTCTTCACGCCGCGGCTGCGCACTTCCTTGTTGGTCTTCCGCAGCGACGTCACCAGCGACTGCTGCACCATGTTCGCCAGGTCGCGCGACTCGTCCAGCTTGTTGTTGAGGGTGATCGCCTTGATGATGTCGGGCAACTGGTGCATCTCGCGGTTCGACGCCGAGTTCTCGCGCGCCGCCACGGCCTCGGCCTCCGGAGACGACGCGAAGCTCAGGTAGTAGGTCTCGATCCCCTTCGCCGCCACGTTGCGGCTGGCGTTGGCGTGAATCGACAGGAACAGGTCGGCGCTCTCGCGGTTCGCCAGCGCCGTGCGCTCCTCCAGCGGAATGTAGACATCGGTGCGCCGCGTCAGCACCACCTCCAGGCCGGGCTCTTTCCGCAGCAGTTTCTCGAGCCGAAGGGCCACGTCGAGCACGAGGGCGGCCTCGGTCAAGCCCCGGCCGAGCACGCCGGGGTCGTGGCCCCCGTGCCCCGGGTCGATCACGATGCGCGAGACGCCAAGGCCGAGCTGCCGGGCCATCGAGAAACCGCCGGCGACGTTGGACGCGGCCGCCGACGGTGACGCCAGCGGCACTGACGCCGTCGTGGCGGGCGCCGACGGCGGCGTGGGAGGGGGCGGCGGTGCGAGCGGCCGCACCACCTCGACCGGCCTGGTGGCCTTGGCCGGGGATGCCGCCACGGCCAGCACCGGTTCTGGCGTTATCGATGTCGGCGCGACCGTCGCTGGGCTCGCGACGGTGTGCCGAACGGCGCGTTCGGCATCGATCACGAGCCGGTACGGGTGGTACAGCGTGAAGACGCTGTAGCGCGACACCCCTTCGAGGTCCAGGACCACCCGCACGGTCGAATCCGGATGCCGGCCTACGCGGATCTTGCTGACAATGTCGCCCGGGTAGGTCAGGACCTTGTCCAACAGGGCGGGCGTCAGCTGCACGCCCGTGAGGTCGAAGAACAGACGCGCGGGACCGCCAATGCGTTCTTCGCGGTACGTCACCTCGCGGTCGAGTTCGAGGGTAATGCGCACGGTCTCGGGCAGCACTGTGCGATCAATGGAGAGCAGGGTAGCCGGGGAGCCAGGTGGGGCGGTTGGCGCAGGCCGTGACGCTGCCGGCACCGGCGCTGCGGCCGGCGCCGGCTTCGCGAGTTGCGCCAACTGCTGGTTCGCGCGCCGCACCAAGGAACTGGTCGGATACTCGGCCACCAGCCTGCGATACAGCCGAATGGCCTGCGCCTGATCGTCGGCGTGGTTGAACTTCTGATAGGCCGCATCCGCCAGGCTGGCGGCTTGCCAGAGCGCGTTGTCGGAATAGCCGCTGGTCGGATAGCGCCGCACCACCGCCTCGAACGCCGCAATCACCCTCGCGGCTTCGGCCTTCGCCTCCCGGGCCTGAACCGTGCCGCCGGCCAGCAGCACCCGCACCTTCTGGTCGCGTTCGAGTGCCGACTCATACCGTTGGCGCGCGGTCTGCGCCACCGCCGGCACAGACACCACGAGTGCGATGGCCATAGCCATGCCCGCACGAACGAGATGAGCCCTACCGCAGCTGGGCATCGACCTCTTCGAAGTACTCACGGCCGACCAGCACCTCGCGCGGCTTGCCGCCGGTGGCCGGCGAGACGAGGCCCTCCGCCTCCATCATGTCGACCAGCCGGGCGGCACGGCTGAAGCCGATCCGCATCTTGCGCTGCAGGTACGAGATTGAGACCTGGCCGGCCTGCACGACAATGCGAGCGGCCTCGTCGTAGAGATCGTCTTTCTCGTAGAGCAGCTCCTGGTTATTGGTCCGCTCTTCCTCGGTGATCGATTCGTCGTAGACCGGCTTGCCCTGCTTGCGCAGGAAGCTGGCGACCCGCGCCGACTCCTGTTCTGAAATATAGGGGCCGTGCAGGCGGATGTGCCGCGACGAAGCCGGCGGCAGGAAGAGCATGTCGCCCTTGCCCAGCAGCTGCTCGGCGCCGTTGCTGTCGAGAATGGTGCGCGAGTCGATCTTCGACGAGACGCGGAACGAGATGCGCGCCGGCAGGTTCGCCTTGATCAGGCCGGTGATGACGTCCACCGACGGTCGCTGGGTGGCCAGGATCAGGTGGATGCCAACGGCGCGCGCCATTTGCGCAAGCCGGCAGATCGACTCTTCCACCTCGTTGCCGGCCACCATCATCAGGTCGGCCAACTCGTCGACGACGACCATGATGAAGGGCAAGGGACGGGTCGGCTGGCCTTCCTCCGGCACTTCGCCCGACTCGATCACCGCGCGGACGTTGCGGTTGAACTGTTCGATGTTGCGCACGCCGTAGGCCGCCAGCGTCTTGTAGCGCTCTTCCATTTCACGCACGGCCCAGCGCAGCGCGTTGGCGGCTTTCTTCGGCTCGACCACCACCGGGGTCATCAGGTGCGGGATGTCCTCGTACATGCCGAGCTCGAGGCGCTTCGGGTCCACCATAATCATCCGCACATCGTCCGGCGTGGCGCGATACAGGATGCTGGTGAGGATCGCGTTCAGGCCGACCGACTTGCCCGAGCCGGTGGACCCGGCGATCAGCAGGTGGGGCATGGTGGCGAGGTCGGCCATGTACGGCTCGCCGTGAATGGTCTTGCCCAACGCGAACGTGAGCTTCGACCCCGAGCGCGTGTACGCGTCAGCCTCGAGTAACTCGCGCAGCGAGATCGCTTCACGGTTCGGGTTGGGAATCTGGATGCCCACCGTCGCCTTGCCGGGAATGCGGTCGATCAGCACTGACTCGGCCTGCATCGCCAGGCACAGATCGTCGGACAGGCCCGTGACCTTCGAGTACTTGACGCCGGCGTCGGGCTTGAACTCGAACGTGGTCACCACCGGGCCCGGGTGAATCTGCACCACTGACCCTTCGACCGAGAACTCGCGGCATTTCTCTTCGAGCAGGCGCGCCGATTCCATCAACTCGCGTTCGTCGATCTTGGTTTCGGCTTTTGCCGCGTCGAGCAGTGACACCGGCGGCAGGGTGTATGACCCGAGGCGGCGTTCGACAGTGCGGTCGGGCTCAGGCAGCGGCAACGGCGGCGCCATCGGCGTGCCCACCGGCGTCTTCTTGACGACCGGCAGGGCCCTGGCGACCGGCTCGGCCTCGATTGGCCGCGGCGCCACGCGCGCGGGCCCCGCCGGTTCGGGCCGGGCGATCCGGGCCGTCTTCCTCTCGGGTGTGTCCGCCTTGGCGGCCGCGGCAGCGTCCCTCTTCCCGTACTTGACCAGGACCTCGCGGCGCTGCTTGGCCTTGCGGCGCTCTTCACGCCACCGCCGGAATGACTCGACGCCCTGGGCGGCGACGCCCTGCACGGCCGCGAACACGGCGCTAAAGAGCCGGCCGAACGAGACCTGCGTCGAGATGATCACCGCGGCGACGATCAAGGCAAGGATCACGATCACCGACCCGGCGCGGCTCAAATACTCGGCCATGACGCCGCCCACCCATTCGCCCAGGTAGCCGCCAGCGCGGAACGGGCGCGGCCCGAAGTCGACCCGGCCGAGCGTCAGCCCCAGGAAGGCGCTGCTGCACGTGAGCAACATGGTGGCGCCGATCATCTTGGTGTACGCGGCGTCGATCTTCGTGCACCAGAAGTAGTGCCAGCCGGCCACCGCGACGGCCGCGGGCAAGAGGTACGACGCGTAGCCGAGGAGCTGGTACGACAGCTCCGCGAGGAACGCCCCGACCCGGCCGGCGAAGTTGGCCGGCACGTCGTGGGTCCCCGTGCTGAAGAACCAGGCGGGGTCGTTCGGTTCGTAGGTCGCCAGCGCGATCAACCAGATCAGCGTCACCGCGAACAGCGCAACGCCAACCACTTCGCTCACGCGGCGCGACAAGGCGGATCCGGATGCAGCCACTCAGTCTCTCCTCAAATCTCAATCACTACCGGCAGCACCATCGGCCGCCGGCCGGTACGTTTTTTCAGGAAGCGCCGCACTTCCGTGCGAATCCGCTCCTTCATCAAGCCCGGATCGGTCCGCTCCTCGACGCTGCACTCGGCAATCGCGCTGCTGACGACCCGCGCGCCGTCGAGCAGCAGGGCAGCGGTGGTGTCGTCGCTCACGAACCCGCGCGCGACCAGTTCCGGCACGCCTTCGACGATCCCGGTGCGGGCGTTGATCGCCACGACCGGCATGATGATGCCGTCGATCGAGATGTGCCGCCGGTCGCGCAGCACTTCATCGTCGACCTCACCGACGCGCGTGCCGTCGATCAACACCCGGCCGGCGGGCGTCTTGTCCGCGATCCGGCCCCCCTCCGCGTCGAAGCGGACCACGTCGCCGTCCTCGGCGGTGATGACCGCGACCGCCGTCGGCAAGCCGCGGGTGACGAAGCGCGCCACTTTCGCATGCCGCGCCAGGTGGCGAAACTCGCCGTGCACGGGAATCAGGTACTTCGGCCGGACGAGCGACAGCACCAGCTTGATCTCTTCCTCGGCGCCGTGCCCCGACACGTGGACATGCTTGGTCGATTCCGTGACCACATCGACGCCGCGGCGAGCCAGGTGATCGATCACCCGGCCAATCGACTTCTCGTTGCCGGGGATGGCCCGCGCCGACAGCACGACCCGGTCACCGTCGCCCAGCTTCACGTGGCGGTGGTCGTTGATGGCGATGCGCGACAACGCGGCGTTGGCCTCGCCCTGCGACCCGGTGACCAGGCACACCACGTCCTGCGAGGGAAACACCCCGACGTCGCTGTCCTTGATGACGACGCCCGACTGCAGGTGCAGGTGGCCCAGGCGCTGCGCGATCTGCGAGTTGGTGGTCATGCCGCGGCCGATGAACGCCAGCTTGCGGTCGAATTGGGCGGCCAGGTCGGCCACGATCTGCAGCCGATACAGGCTCGACGAGAACGTCGCCACGACGATCTTGCCCTCGGTGCTGGTGAAGACCTCCTCGAAGCCGTCTTCGACGTCCTTCTCCGAGCCGGTGTAGCCCCGGCGATCGATGTTGGTGCTGTCGCAGAACATCGCGAGCACGCCCTCGGCGCCCAGCCGGGCGAAGCCATGCAGATCGAACGCCTCGCCGTCCATCGGCGTCTGATCGACCTTGAAGTCGCCGGTGTGCAGCAACACGCCCTGCGGGGTGCGAATCACCACGGCGACGCAGTCGGGCATGCTGTGCGTGACGCGAAGGAACTCGAGCATGAACGGGCCGATCGGGATCACGTCGCCGGGCGTGACCGCGACGGTCTTGGGGTCGAGCTCGTGTTCCTCGAGCTTCTTGCCCGCAAAGGCCAGCGCCAGCGGGGTGCCATAGATCGGACCGTCGAGGTGCGGCAGCACGTAGGGCACCGCGCCCATGTGATCCTCGTGACCGTGCGTGAGCACCAGTGCCTTGACCTGGCCCTTGCGGCTTTCGAGGTAGGCCATGTCGGGAACGATCAGGTCGACCCCGAGTTGATCGGCCTCAGGGAACATCGCACCGGCGTCGACAACGATAGTGGTATCCCCACACGAGATGGCCATCATGTTGAGGCCGAACTCGCCGAGGCCGCCAAGCGGCACCACGTCGACTGCAAGCGCCGCGGCCGGAGCCACGGGCACGGACACACTCATGCGATATCCCAGCCAGGCGTGATCACACGCCCAGGGAAAACTAGCAAGGCAACCGAGGACTCTGGCGAGCCGGCAAGGTCACCCGTTCAGGCCGCTGGGAGCGCCTGGAAAACGAGGTGGGTTTGGTTGGAAATTATAGCACAGATTCAACTTCCGGCATTATGGAAGGCGCGCGAGAGCGCCGCCATTTCGGCCATGTTCAGGGTCTCGGGCCGTCGTTGGCCATCGACCCCGGCCCGCGCCAGCGCCTCGGCCGGTGACACCGACCGCTCGAGACCGAAGGGCTTCAGCGCGTTCGACAGGGTCTTGCGCCGCTGGGTGAACATGGTGCGGACCATCCGGACGAACCCCGGCATGTCGGGAATGTCCACGGCCGGCGGTCGAAAGGTGAGCCGAACCACGGCCGACTGCACCTGCGGCGGTGGCCGGAAGGCCCCGGGCGGCAGCGACAGCAGCCGCGTGACGTCGGCATGCACGGCGGTCAGCACGGTCAGCACGCCGTAATCACCGGTGCCGACCTTGGCCACTAGCCGATCCGCGACCTCTTTCTGCAGCATGAGGATGGCGTCGCGCAGGCCGCCGGTCGCCGCCGCGAGTTCCAGCAGGGCGAACAAGATGGGGGAGGAGATGTTGTACGGCAGGTTACCGACCACGCGCACCGCGTGCCCGGGTCCCAGCGGGGCGCCCAGCCAATCCGATAGCGATGCCGCCAAGTCCAGCTCGAGCACATCGTCGACGATCACGGTGACGTTGCCCGGCTTGGTGGCCTCCAGTTCGGCGGCAAGGTCGCGATCGACCTCCACCGCCAGCAGGCGGCCACACTGTTCCGCCAGCGGCCGGGTAAGGGCGGCGCGGCCCGGGCCAATCTCGAGAATGCTCTCGCCGGCCCTGGCGTCCACGGCCTTCACCACCTTGACGACCCAGGCCGGCTCAAGAAAATGCTGCGCGAACCGCTTGCGTGCCCTCATGCCCGCGGCCCCCCGTTATCGTCCGGGTCGTCCTCGCCGCGCAACCAGCGTTCCTCGTGCGGCGCGATGTCCTCCTCGGACATACCGAAGTAGTGGCCGAGCTCATGGATCAGGGTGAGGCCAATCTCAATGAAGATCTCGTCCTCGTCGTCCTCGCACTCGTCTTCGATCGGGCCCTGGAACAGGGTGATCCGGTCCGGAAGGGTGTTGCCGTATCCCGATCGTTCCGTGAGCGGCGTGCCCTCGTAGAGTCCGAACAGGGTTCCGCCGTCATCGATGTCCCTGTCATCGAGCAACTCCTCCGAGGGCTCGTCCTCGACCACGATCGCCACGTTATGAATGGCGCGCGCGAAGCGCCGCGGGATCTGGTCGATTGCCTCTTGAACGAGCGCCCTGAAGTGCTCGCGGGTCATCGCCGCGCCTTCTTCTGCTCCGATGTCGCGTCCGGCTTCAGCCGGCCCTTCGGCTTCGTCACGACCCCCGACATAAAGAAATCGCAATCATTGCGCACGTTGCAGATCGGGCAGTTCGGCTTGGGCTTGCAGATGCGCCGGCCATGCAGGATCAAGTCGTCCGAGGCGCGCGTCCACCGCTTCGGCGGCAGTTGCTCGCACAGCTGCGTCTCAACCTTCACGGGATCATCACCATGAGCGAGGCCAATCCTGTTGGCGACCCGCAGCACGTGGCGATCGACCGGCAGTCCAGGCACGCCGAGGGCGTGCCCCAGGACGACGTTGGCGGTCTTGCGCCCCACGCCGGGCAGGGCGGTGAGCGCTTCCATCGAGGGCGGAACCGTGCCCTTGTGCTGCTCGACCAGTGTCGCGGCCATGCCGAGCAGCGCCTTGGCCTTCTGGCGAAAGAAGCCGGTAGCGTGGATCAGGGTCTCGAGTTCCGCCGTGCCGGCCGCCGCCAGCGACTGGGCGTCGGGGAAGCGCGCGAACAGGGCCGGCGTGACGAGGTTGACGCGGGCATCGGTTGACTGCGCCGACAGCATGGTCGCCACGAGCAGCTCGAAGGCGTTGCGATGGGCCAGTTCCGTATCCGCGTCCGGGTAGTGCCGGTCGAGACCGTCGAACACGCGACTGACCGCAGCGGCTGTCTTCATTGGGAAGAAGGCGCGAGCTAGTGGACCGGGCCCTTGCCGGGCGGCAGGGGCTGCGGTGGCTGATGCGACTCGGAATAGACGCGCAGGTTCTCCGTCAACGCCGCAATCAGCGTCGGAATGAACTGCACCGGCAGCACGATCTTGGCGCGCACCGGGGCGCGGACGACGTGCTCGGCCTCGGCCTCGCGAATTTCCTTCTCCGACAGTGGCTGCACTTCGCAGAAGGTCAGGGTGAAGTCGAACGGGGTGTGATTCACCGCGCAGAAGTTGGCGTACGTGCGCGGCTCGGAACCACCGTCTTCGGGGACGATGGTGAAATTGATCTGTTTGCGGTCGCTCATGGTTTGGGCCTACTGACCTCTAGGCTATCACCGTGGGGTCTGACCCCGAGAGGGCAGTGCCGAGAGGGTCTGACCCCACCGCAGGCCGGCGCGAAGGGGACAGTCCCCTAGTACTTCCGCATCACGCCAACGACCACGCCCTGGATCTGGACACCGTCAAGATCGACATAAATCGGCTGCATCGACGGGTTGGCCGGCTGCAGGCGAATACGATTGCTCTCCTTGTAGAACTTCTTGAGCGTCACGTCCTGGCCATCGACCAGGGCAATCACCATGTCGCCGTTGTCGGCGGTCTTGCGGTCTTCGACCACCACCCAGTCGCCGTCGCGAATCTGCTCGTCGATCATGGATTCGCCCCGCACGCGCAGCACGTAGGTGTCGCGCTTGCCGGCAATGAGCGAGTCGGGCACGCTCACCGTCTCGGTGCCGGCCACGGCCTCGATGGGCATGCCGGCCGCCACGTAGCCCAGCATGGGCAGCTCGACGGCGCGGCCGCCCGAGCGGCTGGGCAGCAACTCAACCGACCGGCTGCGATTCCACGCGCGGCGGATGAAACCCTTCTCCTGCAGGTTGGTGAGGTGCTTGTGGACGGTGGCCAGTGATGACAGGCTGAACCGTTCGCCGATTTCTTCCAGGCTCGGGGCGTATCCGTGCTGCTGGATGAACTCGTTGAGGTAGTCGAGAATTTCGCGCTGGCGCTTGGTGAGTGGTTGCATAAATGCACTCCCGGGGTGCAGGGTTGCTCTGTTTCTTCGCCCTGAACAAGAAGCGTAAGCAAACAGGAGGCGAAAGTCAACCCGGCGCGGCAACGCGGCCCCGGGCTTGCCGCATACTGATTCAACCTTCTGCCCCGCTGCCGGTCTAATTCCTACAGCAGAGGACCGCGGTCATGACACATGGATCGGCTGTTCGTAACGCATGGGCCCCGGCGGCCGATACCCGGTGGACGGTCACCATGGTGAGCCCCGCTAACGCCGTCGCCGTCGCCGCGGCCGATTACAGCGCCCTGGACGATGGGGCGCTGGTGACGGCATCGGCCGAGGGGCAGCGCGGCGCGTTCGACGTGATCGTCGAGCGCCATCGCCGCACCGTCTACCAGGTCTGTTACCGCTTCGCCGGCAATCACGAAGACGCCAGCGACCTCGCGCAGGACTCGTTCGTGCGCGCCTGGCGAGGCATCAAGACCTTCAAGGGCCAGTCGGCGCTGTCAACCTGGCTCTATCGCATCGCGGTGAATGTGTGCCTGAACCGCGTCAGCGCGAAGGCGCCGGCGACCGATCCGATCGAGTCAGCCGATCACTTCGCAGACACGCGCATCGAAGGCGCGCAGTCAACGCTGCTGCGCGAAGAGCGCGCGGCGGCGGTCCGCAAGGCGATTGCCTCGCTGCCGAAGAAGCAACGCGCCACGTTGATCCTGCGGATGTACCACGAGTTGTCGCACCAGCAGATCGCCGACATCCTCGGCAGCTCGGTCGGCGCCACCAAGGCCAACTTCTTTCACGCGTTGGCCAACTTGAAGAAGATCCTCGGGAACGAGCCATGAACCACCTGACTTCCGACGAACTGATCGACGCCGCCGAAGGGACGCTCGACCCGGCGCGTCAGCCGCACCTCGACACCTGCGACGCCTGCCGGCAGCAAGTGACCGACCTCGCCACCGTGCTGGGCGAGGCGCTCGCCGTCGCTGTGCCGGAACCGTCGCCGCTCTTCTGGTCGCACCTGTCCGAGCGCGTGCGGACCGCGATCGACGCCGAGCCGCAGGTGGCCGGCGGCTGGCGCCAGTGGCTGCGCTGGCCCGTGCTGGCGCCGATCGGCGTCCTCGCCCTTCTCGTGCTGACGCTTGGCATCGCCTTGCCACGGCAGCAGGCCGTGCCGGCGGTTGTCGCGATCGCGGCCGAACCTGCCGACGCCGACAGCACCGACCGGGCGGACGAGGGGTTCGCCCTCGTCGCCGACCTGGTCGGCGACCTCGACTGGGATACCGCCATGTCGGCCGGGCTGGGGGTCGCCCCTGGCGCCGCCGACCGCGCGGCGCTCGACCTGACTGCGAACGAACAACAGGAACTGACCCGTCTGTTGATGGCGGAGCTGACGCGAGCCAAATCATGAAGACCACACGAATCGTCCTCGCCGCCATGCTGCTGATTGCGCTGTCGACTGGCGCATCCGCACAGGAGTACCAGGCCCAGGCGCCCGGCCGCCAGCCGCTGCCCGGACTCGACAACAGCGACATGACGCCGGGCGAGATCCAGAAGCTGTTCGACGCGTACCTGGTGATGGAGGCGCAGCAGGCGCTGTCGCTCACCGACGAGCAGTATCCGCGGTTCCTGACGCGCCTGCGGGCGCTGCAGGAGACCCGCCGCACCAGCCAGCAGGAGCGCTTCCGACTGATGGGCGCACTGCAGCGCCTGACCAACCCGCGCCAGCAGCCCGTGCGTGGCGAGGACGCGATGATCACGGAGCGGCTGGCCGCGCTGCAGGAGCTCGAATCACGCACCGCGGCCGAGCTGCGCAAGGCGTACACCGCCCTCGACGAAGTGCTCGACATCCGGCAACAGGCGCGCTTCCGGATCTTCGAGGAGCAGATCGAGCGCCGCAAGATCGAGCTGCTGATGCGGGCCCGCCAGCAGAACCGTCCCAATGCTCAGCCGGGCAACCCGCCCGTCCGCAGGCCCAACCCAAAGCCACCTGGCATCTGACGATGAATTCGGGCCGCGCGGCGGTAGAATGGAGCATGCGCGGGCGATTGATTCTTGCCGGGTGCGTGGTCGCGGGCACCACGCTGATTGCCGCCGCCCCCTTGACGCCCCGGCTCGCCGAGTCGTTTGAGAAGAAGATTGTCACCGTGCAGGCGAATGCCGGGACTGCGGCCAAGACGCCGCGCTCCACGCCGTTCACCCAAGACGAAACCAATTCGTATCTCAAGTTCAAGTCCGGACCGCTGCTGCCGACCGGGCTGGCCGATCCGGTCATCACCATGCACGGCCAGGGCCGGGTCACCGGCACCGCCATCGTCGACCTGGACGTCGTGCGCAAGAAGCAGAGCAGCGGCGGGTGGTTCGATCCGACCAGTTACCTCACCGGCAAGCTGCCCGTGAGCGCGGTCGGCCGCATTTTCACCGCCGACGGCAAGGGCCGCTTCGAGCTCGAGCGCGCCGACGTCAGCGGCATTCCGGTGCCCAAGTCGCTGCTCGCGCAAATGGTCAACTACTTCACGCGCACTGCCGACAATCCCCAGGGATCGTCGATCGACGACACGTTCGAGCTGCCGGCCGAGATCCGGCGCGTCGAGGTCGCGACCGGCCGTTTCACCGTCGTGCAATAGCGCTTGTGGCCGAGGATGTCCTCCAGCTGCCCCTGCAGTTCCTGAAGGGCGTCGGTCCGCGCAAAGCCGCCGACTTGAAGAAGGCGGGCCTGCACACCGTCGAGGACCTGCTGTTCCGCTTTCCCCGCCGCTACGAAGACCGCAGCCGGCTCCAGACCATCATCTCATTACGCCCGGGCATGACCGCCGCGATCAGCGGGGAAGTGCTGAACGCCGGCCTGGCCCAGACCCGCCGGCCCGGCTTCCGCCTGTTCCAGGCGATCGTGCAGGACCCGAGCGGGCAGATCCAGGTGGTCTGGCCGAACCAGGCGTTTCTCAAGGACGTGATCCGGCCTCACCAGCGCCTGGTGTTATTCGGCAAGGTGGAGTTCTGGGGCTCGCGCGGGTTGCAGATCACCGACCCCGAGTTCGAAATCATCAGGGATGAAGCTGACGGGGGTCGGGAGCCGGGAGCCGGGAGTCGGGAGGTCGACACCCTCCACACCGGACGCATCGTCCCCGTGTACGAACGCACTGGCAGCGTCACGCCCAACATGCAGCGCCGCTTCGTGTGGCAGGCGCTCGAGCAGGTGGCGCCCGACGGATTCGATCCCGTGCCCGACGACATCCTGGCCAAAGAGCAGTGGCCGTCGCGGCGCGACGCCTTGTGGCAGGCGCATTTTCCTGACGCGAGCACGCCGGTGGACGCGCTCAATGCCTTCGCGACGCCGGCGCAGCGCCGGCTGATCTTCGAAGACTTCTTCGTGTTCCAGACGGGCCTGGCCCTGAGGCGCCACGAGAACGCGCAGGTCCGCAAGGGACTGGTGTGCGTGGTGGACGATCGCATTCGCGAGTGCGCGCGCGCGGTGCTGCCGTTCAAGCTCACACCGGGCCAGCGCGATGCCCTGCTCGAAATCGTCACCGACCTGCAGCGCCCGTGGCCCATGCAGCGGCTGCTGCAGGGCGACGTCGGCGCCGGCAAGACCATTGTCGCCGTGCTCGCCGCAGTGGTGGCGATGGAGAACGGGTTCCAGGTGGCCGTGATGGCGCCGACCGAGATCCTGGCCGAGCAGCACTACCGGACGATCGTGAAGGTTCTGGACGGCCGGCCGTACCGCACGGCCCTGCTCACCGGCCGGGTCACCGCCGCCACGCGGCGCGACCTGTTGCCGGCGATCGCGCGCGGCGAGATCAACCTCGTGGTCGGGACGCAAGCCCTGGTCCAGGACCACCTCAAGTTCAAGGCGCTGGCGCTGGCGGTGATCGACGAGCAGCATCGCTTCGGCGTGGTCCAGCGCGGCACCCTGGCCGCCAAGGGACTGAACCCCGACGTGCTGGTGATGACTGCGACGCCGATTCCGCGAACGCTCGCGCTCACTGAGTGCGGCGACATGGAAGTGTCGGTGATTCGCGGCCTGCCGCCCGGCCGGCAGCCGGTGCGCACCCTCGTCAAAGCCGACTCGCGTCGAGACGAGGTGTACCAGATGATCCGCGACGAGATCAGGCAGGGGCGCCAGGTCTACGTGATCTACCCGCTGGTCGAGGAGTCGGAGAAAATTGACCTCAAGGCCGCAACCGCGATGGCCGAGGAGTTGACCCGGGTGTTCCCGGAGTTCACCGTGTCGCTGCTGCACGGGCGCATGAAGGGCGACGAGAAGGAACGGGTCATGCACGCCTTCACCAGCGGCGCCCTCCAGTTGCTGGTGTCGACGACGGTGGTCGAGGTCGGCGTCGATGTGGCCAACGCCACGCTGATGGTGGTCGAGCACGCCGAGCGATTCGGCCTGTCGCAACTGCACCAGTTGCGTGGGCGGATCGGCCGCGGCGCGCACGCCTCGACCTGCGTCCTGCTGTACCAGGCGCCGTGGACGGACGAAGCAAGGGCGCGGCTGAAGGCCATGGCGGACACGTCGGACGGCTTCGTGATTGCCGAACGCGACTTGCAGTTGCGCGGCCCGGGAGATTTCTTCGGCACGCGCCAATCCGGCTTGCCGACGTTGCGCGCGGGCGACCTGACGAGAGACGTCGACCTGCTGGAGCGGGCCTACGAAGAGGCCCGCGTCCGCGTTGACGGGGGCACCCTGACAGAGGCGCAGATGGCGTACGTGCGCAGCGTCTGGCAGCGCCAGTTCGGCCTGATCACCGTGGGGTGACGGGCGCGCCCACGCACGCCCCGACGAGCGGAGGGTCGCACTTTAGTGCGACCATGGATGAGACATGCGGATTATCGCCGGCACGAACAAGGGCAGGGGACTCAAGGCACCAAAGTGGGACGGCCTGCGCCCGACTTCGGATAAGCTGCGAGAGACCTTGTTCAACATCATTGCACCCCATGTCGTGGACGCCCGGGTGCTCGACGTGTTCGCCGGTACCGGCGCGATGGCGCTCGAAGCGCTCAGCCGGGGCGCTGCGTCGGCCACCTGCGTGGAACAGGATCGCCGGGCGGTTCAGCTGATCGAAGAAAATCGCACGCTCTGCGGCGAGGAACAGCGCTGTGCTATCATCCGCGATTCCGCAGCGCGCGCACTGGCGCGCCCCCTGCCCGGCGGCCCGTTCGACATCATCGTGCTCGATCCGCCGTACGACTACCCGGCGCTCGCCAGCGCGGTCCGCGATGCGGCCGGCCAGCGCCAGCCCGGCGCGGTGCTGGTGCTCGAGCATGCCTCGCGCGTCATGCCGCCGGCTCCGGACGGATTGACCGTGACCCGCACCGTTAAATCGGGCGACAGCGCCTTGAGCTTCTACGCATGACCATCCCGCACTCGCCACGCATCGCCATCTACCCGGGGTCGTTCGATCCGTTAACCAACGGACACGTCGACATCATCGATCGTGGGGCGCGGATCTTCGACCGGATTATCGTCGCGATCCTGGCCAATGCCGAGAAGACGCCGCTGTTCTCCGAAGCGGAGCGCGTGGCGTTGATCGAGGACGTGTTCAAGGGGCAGCCCAACGTGCAGGTCGAGACCTTTGACGGCCTGCTGGTGGACTACGCCCACCGCAAGAACGCGTCGGTGCTGGTGCGCGGCCTGCGCGCGGTGTCGGACTTCGAGTACGAGTTCCAGATGGCGCTCATGAATCGCCACCTGGCGCCCGAAATCGAGACGGTCTTCATGATGCCGGCCGAGCAGTACACCTACATCAGTTCGCGGTTGATCAAGGAAGTGTTCATGCTGAACGGCAAGATCGATGGCCTGGTGCCGCCGATTGTCGAGGAACGCCTGCACGCCAAACGGGCGGGCCGGCCCAAGGCGCGGGATTAAGTTTCAAGGAACAGATCGATGACTTTCGCACGCCGTATGAGCCGCGTTACCGTGTCACCAACCCTGAAGGTGTCGGCTGAGGCCGATCGCCTGCGCCGCCAGGGCGTGGACGTGGTGGACCTGGGCGCGGGCGAACCGGACTTCGGCACGCCGCAGCACGTGAAGGATGCCGGCCACGCCGCGCTGAACGCCAACTTCACGAAATACACCCCGTCGGCGGGCGTGCTCGAGTTTCGCGAGGCGGTCGCCCACGACTATAGCTCGCGCTACGGTGTCACGATCAAGCCGGACGACGTGATCATCTCCGCCGGCGCCAAGCAGGCCCTCTACAACGCCGCCATGGTGCTGTTCGACCCGGGCGACGAGGTGATTTCGCACAGCCCGTTCTGGCCGACCATCGCCGATCAGATCAAGCTGGCCGACGCGACGCCGGTGATGGTGCAAACGCACCGCGAGGACGGCTTTGCCATCAAGGCCGCCGCCATCATCGCCGCAATCACACCCAAGACCAAGGCCATCATCATCAACTCGCCCTGCAACCCGACCGGCGCGTTGATTTCGGAAACCGAGCTGGTCGCGATCGCCGATGCCGCCGCGGCCCGCGGCATCTGGGTCATCGCCGACATCACCTATGAGCACTTGATCTACGATCCGGTGCCGCACAACCTGGTCAGGATCCTGTTCGACCGCATGCCCGACCGCACCGTGATTTGCAGCTCGGCGTCGAAGAGCTACGCCATGACCGGGTGGCGATGCGGCTGGGCGATCGGGCCCAAGGCGATGATCGCCCAGTGCAACGTTATCCAGGGGCACGCGACGTCCAACATCAACTCGATCACGCAGAAGGCCGGCATTGCCGCGCTCACTGGCCCTCAGGACGGCCTCACGATGATGCTCGACGAGTACCGCAAGCGCCGCGACGCGGTGCATGGCTGGTTGACCGCCGATCCCCGGTTCGTCTGCGTCAAGCCCTCGGGCGCGTTCTACCTGTTCCCGTACGTGGCCGACCTGCTGTCGCCCGGGGGCATCACGACCACCGGGGAACTCGCGGAAGCCCTGTTGAAGGACGTGTCCGTCGCCGTCACGCCGGGCGAGGGATTCGACGCGCCCGGGTTCTTCCGGCTGTCGTACGCCACGTCGATCGACCGGCTGCGGGAAGGGGTCAATCGAATGTTCGCGTTCGTCGCGGCGATGGAAAAGAGCGGCAAGATTCCCGCCGGCTCGCACGAATAAACCGTGGCCCCGACCACGATTCGCATGGCGCCGTGGGTGATCGCCGCCATTGCCGCATCCGCCGCCGCGTTTCTCGGCATGTCGTCG
>JBEGVQ010000203.1:0-22217 GCA_041178345.1 Acidobacteriota bacterium
ACGCGACAAACGCGTTATCTTGCTCACCTCTGGCCAGCGAGATGTCGCCGCTGGCGCCCGGCTTCACGGCAAACACCGGGCGGTTGTTCTCACCCTGCGAACCCGTCGCGAGGTAGAGCAGGCCGTCGGCCGCGACCGGGCTCGGTGTCGACTGGCCGGTGAGGCCGGCGATCCGCCACAGCTCCCTGCCGCTATCGAGCGCGTAGCTGACCGCATGCTGCTGGCCGATGATCACCAGCTCGCTTCGGATCGCGTTCGTCCAGATGAACGGTGTCGACCAGCCCGAGGTCATCTGGCCCGACTTGAGGGCACGGTCGACACGCCAGACCGGCTTTCCGGTCCTCGCGTCCACCGCCGCCGCGAACGACTTGCCGTCGTTGTCGTGCAGCACGTAGACCCGGCCGTCGTAGACGACGGGTGACGAGGCGGTGCCGAAGTCGAGGTACATCGGCTGCGGATCGAAGCGCGCGTTCCAGAGAGGCTGGCCGTCGAGCGAGTAGGCGAACAGACCGACGTTGCCGAAGTACGCGTAGAGGCGTTCGCCGTCGGTGGCCGGCGTTTCGGACGCGTAGGTGTTCTTGCGGTGGCGGCCACCAAATGGCGCGCCCCGGTGCGCCTCGTGCTCCCATCGCAACTTGCCGGTGGCGGCGTCGAACGCGTAGACCATGTAGCGAATGTCGCCGCTCTCGCCGGTCAGCTCGATGTCACGCGCGGTCACCCGCTTCATCACCTCGGCATCCGACAACCCCTGCTTGGCCAGCTCCGCGGCGTAGTCGTTGCCGTAAATGCCGGTCGCGGGCGCCTTGAAGGCGCCGGGGCTGATCGCCGACGTCACGTACACCAGGTTGTCCCAGGCCACGGGCGACGACCAGCCGCGGCCGTTCACCGCGACGTTCCACGCGACATTGCTGGTCGTGGACCAGGCCGAGGGGAGCTTCGCCTGGTCGAGAATGCCGGCGCCGGCCGGCCCGCGGAACTGGGGCCAGGCCACCGCGGGCGCCCGGCGGGCCTGCACGGCGGCAACCGAGGCCAGTGATACCAGGGCAAGGGCGATCCACGTGCGGCGCATGGGAGAACGCTAGCACAAGGACGGCAAGTGGGATGAGTTTCGTGGCGGCTGACGCTGTAAGATCACGGCCATGGCGGCAGAGGCAAAACCCAAGGGCGGACTCGAGGACGTCGTCGCGACGTCCTCACGGATATGTTTCCTGGACGGCGATCGCGGGGTCCTCGCCTATTGCGGCTACGACATCCACGACCTGGCCCGGCACGCGACCTTCGAGGAGACCTGCTACCTGCTGTGGCACGGCCGGCTGCCGAGCCGCGCCGAGCTGGGCGACCTGCAGTCGCAACTGGCCGCGGCCCGGCCGCTGCCCGAGGCCATCATCCGGTTGATGAACATGCTGCCGGCGTCGGACGGCATGGACGCGCTGCGTACGCTGACGTCGGCGCTCGGGCACTACGATCGCGACGCGCACGACAACTCGGCCGCCGCGTCGTATCGCAAGGCAGTGCGCCTCACCGGCCAGATCGCGAGCCTGGTGGCGACCTGGGGCCGCATGCAGCAGGGCGGCGGGCCGATTACGCCTGACCCGGCCATGGGGCACGCCGCCAACTTTCTCTACATGCTGTCCGGCACGCGGCCCGATCCGACGTCGATTCGCGCCATGGATGTGGCGCTGACGTTGCATGCCGATCACGAGCTGAACGCCTCGACGTTTGCGGCGCGCGTCGCTGCGGCCACCCTCACCGACATCCACTCCGCGATCGTGGCCGGCATCGGCACGTTGAAGGGGCCGCTGCACGGCGGCGCCAATGCCGAGGTCATGAAGATGCTGATCGAGATTGGCCAGGATGCCCCGGCCGAGCGCATCGATGCGTTCGTGAAGGGGAAGTTCGCGCGCAAGGAGAAGATCTCCGGCTTTGGCCATCGCGTCTACCACACCGAGGATCCGCGGGCCACGCACCTGCGCCAGATGTCGAAGCAGCTGGGCCAGAAGGCCGGCAACACCCGGTGGTTCGAGATGAGCGAGCGGATTGAAGCGCTGGTCAAGGCCGAGAAGAAGCTGTACCCGAATGTCGATTTTTATTCGGCGTCCACGTATTACACGATGGGCATTGCGATCGACCTGTACACGCCGATTTTCGCCGTTAGCCGCATTTCCGGCTGGACTGCGCACGTCCTGGAGCAGTTGGCCAACAACCGCTTGATCCGGCCCCGGGCCGACTATACTGGCCCCGGGTATCCCCAGACGTGGATGCCCGTCGAGCAGCGCTAGAGGAGACGACAACCATGAAGCAGATTGCAGCCATCGCGTTCGTTCTCACGTGGCTGGCAGCGCCGGCCTCGGCGCAGCCCGCGGCGCCGACCTTCAGCAAGGACGTGGCCCCCATCTTCTTTGCCAATTGCACCACCTGCCACCGTCCCGGCGAGATCGCGCCGATGTCGCTCCTGACCTACAAGGACGCGCGGCCGTGGGCACGGTCGATCGCCGCCGTGGTGGCCGACGGCACCATGCCACCCTGGCACGCCGATCCGAAATACGGCACCTTCGTGGGTGCGCGTAGCCTGAGCGTCGCGCACAAGGAGACGATCGCCAAGTGGGTCGCGGCCGGTGCGCCGGAAGGCACGGCTGCGGATTTACCGCCGGCGCCCGTCTATACCGACGGCTGGAACATCGGCACACCCGACGCGGTGTTGTCGATGCAGGAGGATTACCCGATTCCGGCGACCGGGGAGATTCCGTACCAGTACCTGGTGGTCCCGGCGAACTTTGCTGAAGATCGTTTCATTACGGAGTGGGAGATTCGGCCCGGCGACCCTCGTGCCGTGCACCACTTGCTTCTCTATTTGCTGGCGCCCAAGGAACTGGCTGAAGCGCAGGCCAAGCAGCGGACGCAAATGATGCTGGGCCGCATGTTTGGTCCGGGGCCCGCCGCCGGCGCCAACGCGGCACCGCGGCCGGTGCCGCCGATCGAAATGGCGTGCTGCTTCCAGATTCCCGAAGGCGAAGAGGGCGGACGGCCGCTGCCGCCGGGGCAGCGGAAGGATCCGGGCCCCAACTATCGGCCGCGCCCGCAAGGCATGGGCCAGGGCATGGGCGGCTTCTCGCCGGGCGGGGCGATTCGCCGCTTCCCGGAAGGCATGGGCATGCGCATTCCCGCGGGCTATTCGCTCGTGTTCCAGATGCACTACACCACGTACGGCAAGGCGACCACGGACCGTTCGAAGATCGGATTGAAGTTCGCCACGACGCCGCCGAAGACCATTCTCAGCACCGTGGCGCTGATCAACGCGTCCCTGTCGATTCCGCCGGGTGCGACCAATCACCTGGTCGAGAACACGATGACGTTCAATCGCGACACCATGCTCTACAGCCTGATCCCGCACACCCACGTGCGCGGCACCGGCTGGCACTATGAAGCGATCTATCCGGACGGGCGCAAGGAAGTCATCCTGTCGGTACCGAAGTACGACTTCAACTGGCAGCACGAGTACGTGTTCACGACGCCGCTCCAGTTGCCGGCCGGCACCAAGCTCCACGCCAAGGCCTGGTACGACAACTCCGCCGCCAACAAGTCGAACCCCGATCCCACCAAGACGGTGACGTGGGGCGACCAGACGTGGGAAGAGATGATGTACACGAGCATCACCTACACCTTCATCCCGGCGCCGTCGACGACGGCCTCGGGCCGGCCGCAGTGAGCTAATGGAATGAGTGGTGGAGGCAACCCCGGCCTTGGGGTTGCCTCCCTACGTGCCTATTGCGGCCAGCCGCCCTGCGGCAAGCCCTTGAAGACTCTCAGGGCCGTCTTGTAATACACCTTCTTCAGGACCTCATCCGGCAGCGCCATGCCGTATAACTTCCAGAACGCGTGGTAGTCGCGGTAGTAGTCGAAGTATTCGTCCGCCGTCTCGAACACCCGCCAGTAGTAGGGATATTCGCCCGGCTGGAACGAGTCCTTGCCGAACATGATCCGGTCGGCATACTTCTCGAAGAACTGGCGCGCGGCGCGCGGCTGGCGGCCCAGGTCATGCAGGATCGCGCCGGCCTCGATTGCCACGTTCGGGAACTCGTCGAGCATCTGCGCCGCCCGCGCCAGGTCGTTGGCGTGCCAGCCGAAGTGCGCGGCGACGAACCGCGTCTTCGGATGCTTGCGAAAGACGTTGTTGCGCTCGGTCATCAGTTGCGCGAACGTCACCTGGCCGGGCTGGTTATTGCGGCGGTCGGCGAAGAGTGAGAGCTCGAGCCAGCGCTCGTTCGCGAAGTCCTGCGGCTGGAAGAACTCCTGCGGTTCGGCCGTGTGGATGAACGCCGGCACGTCGAGCCGCGCGAACGCCGCCCACAGCGGATCCAGCTCCGGGTCATCGACCTTGAGGCGCGAGCCATCGGGCTTGGTGGTCCTGAGACCGAACTGCTTGCCGACCTCGCCGACGCCGATGGCCCCGGCCTTGAGATCGGCCTCGAGCTGCGCGGCGGCTTTCTCGCCCCATCCGGGACCGACGTTGCGGAAGTCCACGCCGGCCAGCACGCGGAAGCGTTCCTTGTGCGGGCTGGCGTTGAGCGCGGCGAGCGTGTTCGTGAGGCGCGCGCCCGAGAGGTTCTCGGCGACCAGCATCACCTTCAGGTTGAGCGAATCCATGATCCCGACCACCCGGTTGATGGCGTCGGGCGTGGTCAGGTTGCCCGGGTGCCCGTGCACGTCGATGGCGGGAAACTTCGCCCTGGGCACCTTGTGTTCAGTCGTCACCAGTGTCGACCGCGGACGGTAGTCGAGGATGCTCGGGGCCGGCTCCGACGGCGCCTGGCAGCTGCCCGGCCGTGTCTCGGTAGTGCCGGGCGGGCACTCCTGGCCCGGGGCGATCTGGGTGCCGCCGCGCATGCCCTGCGCGACAAGGGCGGCCGAGAGGCCAACGGCAGCGAGAAGCGTGTAGAAGATGCGGGATGTGGTCATAGACGACTGTCAGCTTGGGAACCCGTTTTTTACACCATCTCACACTTACCGTCCGCATTCCACTGGTCCGTGGGAGCCTCGCACGAGCTTGACCCACACCCACCTCGTGCTGTCGTGGCAGACCGACGATCGCCGATTGGGCCGGGAGGCCCGCAAGGCAATCGCCACCGCCGACATCGTATGGGTCAGCGCGGTTTCCGGGCGGGAGGCCTCGATCCAGGCCGCCCTGGGGCGATCGCGGCTCGACGAGAAGTTTCGCATCCTGGTCGCGGCTGGCGATTTCACGGAGCTACCCGTCACGCTCGCACACGCCGAGCGGTTGCTCGACCTGCCCCCACACCACTCCGATCCGTTCGTTCGCCTGCTCGTCGCCCAGGCCCTGGCCGAGCAGGCGACACTCGTCACGCACGATCGCGCGATCGAACCGTACGGCGCGCCCGTCATCTGGACGCAAGCGCGCGGCTAGCCGATCGCTCCCGAATAGCGCAGTTGCTCGAGCTCGTCGCTGCTATAGCCGGCCGAGGCGAGCACCTCGTCCGTGTGCTCGCCGAGCATCGGCGCACGCCGGTGCGGATCGAGCGGCGTCTCCGACATCTTGATCGGCGTGCCCATGGTTCGCAGCCGCCCGAGAATGGGATGATCGACCTCGGTAGTCATCTCTCGCGCGATGGCCTGCGGCGTGGCCAGGGCCTCTTCGTAGTTTAAGATCGGGCCGCACGGGACGCCCGCGGCGTCGAGGCGCTCGAGCCAGTCTGCCCGCGGCGCCGTTGCCGTGACCGCGTCGATCAGCGCCGCGAGGGCGACGCGATTACGCACGCGCACGGTGTTGGTGGTGAACCGCGCGTCGGCCGACCATTCGGGGTGCCCGAGCACGGTCGTCAGCTTCACGAAGTTGCGGTCGTTGGCCGCGCCGATCGTGATGTGGCCGTCGGCGCATTGAAACGCCTGATACGGCGCCGTCAGCCGATGGGCCGAGCCAATCGGTCCCGGGACCTGCCCGGTGGTGACGTAGTCGGTCACCTCCCACACCGACATGGCGAGGCCGGCGTCGACGAGCGACGTGTCAACATGCTGCCCGCGACCCGACTGCGTGCGGTGATGCAGGGCGGCCAGGATGCCGACCAGGGCAAAGAGACCGGCGCCCAGATCGGTCAGCGGCAGGCCGGCTTTCACTGGCTGTCCCCCAGGCAAGCCAGTCACCGACATGATGCCCGACAACCCCTGCGCGATCAGGTCGAAGCCGCCCTTCTGCGCCCACGGCCCGGTCTGGCCATGGCCGGAGATCGAGGCATAGATCAAGCGGGGGTTCTCTGCCGACAGGGTGGCGTAGTCGAGCCCGAGTTTGGCCATGACGCCGGGGCGATAGTTCTCGACCAGGATGTCGGCGCCGCGCGCCAGCTGCGTAAAGACGTCGCGGCCCTTGTCCTTGGCCAGGTCGAGCACCAAGCCACGCTTGCCGCGGTTGACGGCGTTGAACGCCGCGGAGTCGCTGCCACGGCTGCCGGCCATCGCCCGGGTGGAGTCTCCCCCCGGCGGCTCCACTTTGATCACCCGCGCGCCCATGTCCGCCAGTAACATCGCGCAATACGGGCCGGCCATGACCTGCGTCGTATCGAGAACCACTATGCCTTCGAGTAACCTGGACTGGGACATCAACGGATCCATCGGAGTGGTGACGTTCAATCGTCCCGAGGCGCGCAACGCGCTGACGTGGGACATGTACGACGCGCTCGTCGCGGCGTGCGAGACGGCCGAAGCGGCCGGCGATGTGCGTGTGCTCATCATACGCGGAGCCGGGGGCGCCTTCGCGGCCGGCACCGAGATTGCGCAGTTCCGCGAGTTTGCCGGCGGCGACGCCGGCGTGGCCTACGAACGCCGGCTCGACGCGGTGATCGATCGCATCGAGCAGCTGTCGATGCCGACGATTGCCGCAGTCGACGGCCCGGCGGTCGGCGGCGGCTGCGCGATCGCCCTGGCCTGCGACTTTCGCGTCTGCTCGGACCGGGCCCGCTTCGGCGTGCCGGTCTCGCGCACGCTCGGCAACTGCCTCTCCATCGCCAACACCGCGCGGATGATCGATCTGATCGGCGTGGCGTTGACCAGGGACCTGCTGCTCAGTGGCCGCCTGATGGATGCGCACGAGGCGTACCATCGCGGGCTCGCCACCGTGGTGCTGCCGGTCGATCAAGTCGAGGCGGAAACCATCGCGATGGCCGCGGAACTGGCGGCCCGGGCCACGAGCACGGTGACGGCGACCAAGGCCATGCTGCTGCGGCTGCGCGACCACCGCCGGCCGCCGCCCGGATCGGCCGACGACATCCTGCGCGCCTGCTACGGCAGCGACGATTTCAGGGAAGGGGTCGCGGCGTTCCTCGAACGCCGCAAACCACGCTTCTGACTTCTAACTTCTTCAGAACAAGATCCAGCAGATCACGGCCCCGACGAACATCATCGACAGCCCCCACGCCAGCAGTTGGTTGAACAGCTTCTTGGGGTCGGCTTCGGGCGGCAGGGCCGCGATGCACAGCGCGCCGATGGTTGACAACGGTGACAGATCCACCAGGTGACCACCGACGTTCATGGCCGATGCGATCGCGAGCGGATCGGCTCCCAATTGTGTCGCCAGGGCCGGCACCGTCGGCAGGAACGCCGGCAGCACCACCCCCGAGGTGCTGCTGTAGGCCGAGACCAGGCCGGTCACGAACGCGATGGTCAGCGTGACGGTGCCCGGCGTCGAGATCTTCGCCAGCAGGTCGGCGAAGAGCGACATGCCCTGAGTCTTCTCCAGCACGCCAATCAGCACGGTCACGCCGCACACCAGGATCACGACGCCCCAGGGCATCCTCTTCAAGGCCTCTTTCTCATCGCCGGGCCGGAGCAGCGCCAGCACCGCGGCGCCGGTCAGCGCGGCCATGCCCACCTGCATGTTGAAGAACACCACGACGATCACGAGCGTCGCCAGGATCCCCAGGGTGACCCAGTGGATCCAGGCGAACGGCTCGGTCTCGACCAGCGCGGCATCGCCGCGGGCACCGGCCTGATCGCCCGGCGAGACCGTGCGCTCGACGGGCCGCCTGGTGAACAGCTTCACTCCTCCGAACAGGAGGTACGCGGCAAAGGTAACCACGACATGCGCCAGCAGGTTGTTGGCGTAGGTCTGGAGCTCATACCCGGGCAGGCCGATCCGGTCCATGATGCCGTTCACGATCACGCCGGTCGGCGCGAACGGTGAGAGGGCGCCGGCCTGCGCGCCGTTGCCGACCATCAGCGCCATGAGGAAGGGCGGCACCATGGCCCGTCCGCCCACGGCCATGGCCATCGGCGCCAGGATCGCCGTGGTGCCGATATTGCCGGGTCCGATGCTGGACAGGCCGAGGGCGATCAGGAAGAACATCACCGGGATGACACCGGCATTGCCGCGGCACAGCTGCACCGCGCGGGTCGCAATGCGGCCGAGCGTGCCGTTGACGTTGGCCATGCCGAACAGCAGCGTCACGCCGACCAGCGTGAGGAACAACTGGATCGGGAATCCGCCAACCACCGTGTTGAGGGGCATGCCGCCGAGGTAGACGCCGACGATCCAGGCGAAGGCCAGCGACACTACGCCCACGTTGACGCTGGTGATGATGCTGAGCGTCACGGCGATGACGAGCGCCGCCAGCGAAATCCACGCGAGGTCCATCGGGTCTCCTAAACCATGTGGCGCCCGGCTTTAGCCGGACCCTGCCAGTAGTGATCTCAGCAGCACTGCCGGGTGCGCCGCCCGCACGCCGGCGAAATGCGCGACCTGGTGACGGCACGACGTGCCGCCGGCCACCAGCGTGGAGCGATCGTCAAGCGCGCGCGCGGCCGGCAGTAGCTTACGCTCGCCAATCGCCCGCGACACGTCGTAATGATCCTGGGTATACCCGAACGACCCGGCCATGCCACAGCACCCAGCCTCGAGGTCGGTGACCTGGGCCCCGGGAATGCGCGACAGCAGTGCCCTGGCCGGCGCGGCCAACCCCATCGAGCGCTGATGGCAATGAGGATGGAGTTGCACGTTCGCGGGACCGCTCTTGAGGGCCAGGTTCGCCCGTCCCGCCGACAGCTCGCGCTCGAGATACTCCTCGAACAGCACGGAGGCCGCGGCGACGACCCGGGCCCGGCGCTGCAACTCACCGCGCAGCAGTCCCGGCGCGTCCTCGCGCACCGCCGACAGGCAGCTGGGCTCGACGAAGACGATCGGGGTGCCGCGTTCGGCCAGGTCGTAGAGCGCGTGCACGTTGGCCGCGGCCAGCTTGCGCGCCTCGCGCAACCGTCCCTGCGAGATCAACGGCCGTCCGCAGCACCCGTTCGGCGCGAGCGTGCCGCCCAGGCCGGCCGCGTCCAGCACGTCGAGGGCGGCGAGGCCAATCTCGGGATCCTCGAACTCGGTGAAGGTGTCGGCGAACAGCACCGCGCGCGGCGTGGCGTGCAGCGGCCGCCGGCCCGCCACGCGCTTGCGCAGCGTGTGGCGGGTGAAACGCGGCAACTGGCGCCTGCGATCGATGCCGATGACCGTTTCCGCCAGCCATTTCGCCGGCGCGCTGGCGGCCACCGCGTTCGACAGCGGCGCGAAGCGGCTGCCCCACTCGGCGGCCGATCGCGCACTGCCGAACACCTGCGCCTGGGCCGACAGGCCGTGGCGGTCCCAGTAGCCCGAGAGAAACTCGCTCTTGAACTTCGCGACATCAACCCCGACCGGGCACTCCGACTTGCAGGCCCGGCACTCGAGGCACAGGTCCAGCACCTCGTGCACGCCCTCGTCCGCCAACCCCGCGTCACCCAGCCGGCCGGCCATCGCCAGCCGCAGCACGTTGGCGCGACCGCGCGTCGAGTGCGCCTCGTCCTTGGTCACCATGTACGACGGGCACATCGTGCCTTCGCGGGTCTTGCGGCACAACCCGACGCCGCTGCACATCTCCACGGCCCGGCCGTAGCCGCCGTGCTCGGCGTAGTCGAACACCGTGGCCGGCTCCGCGGTCTCATAGCCGGCGCCGAATCGCAGGTGGGAGGTAATCGCCGGCGTGTCGACAATGCGGCCCGGGTTGAACCGCCCGTCCGGATCGAACGTGCGCTTGACCTCGCGGAACGCCTGGTAGAGCTCGGCCCCGAACATCCGCTCGTTGAAGGCGCCCCGCACCAGGCCGTCGCCGTGTTCACCCGACAGCGCGCCGCCAAACTCCAGCACCAGGTCGGCCACCTCGTTGGCAATGGCCTCGAACGTGGCCACGCCTCGCGCGGTCTTCAAGTTCACCACGGGGCGCACGTGCAGGCAGCCGACTGACGCGTGCGCGTAGACGCCGGCCACGGTGTCGTGGCGTTCGACGATTCGCACGAAGCGGTCGATATAGGCGCGCAGCTTCTCGGGCGCGACCGCGGTGTCCTCGACAAACGAGATCGCCTTGCCGTCGGACTTCATCGCCGTTGACAGGCCCAACGCCGCCTCGCGGAAGCTCCAGATGCGCTGCTGCGCCGCCGGATCGACGATCTGCCGGCAGCGGCACGAGATCCCGGCACCCTTCAGGTCGCGCTCGACGGCCGTCATCCGCGCGGTCAGCTCATCCAGGTGGCGTCCGGCTTTCGCCGGACCATCCGAATCCCCATAGAACTCGACACACAACAGCGCCGAACCGTCGCGATCGATCATCGAGCGCCGCTGCGCGTCCAGCGCCGCATGGCCCTGGGCGTGGCGGAGGATGAAATCGTCCATCACCTCCACGGCCGACGGCCCGTGCTTCAGGATGAGTGGCGTCGCGCCGAGCGCGTCCAGCAGTTCGTCGACCTCGACCGTGAGCACGGCCTTGCTTGCCGGCAGCGGCACCAGCCCGAGCCTGGCCTCGACAATGAAGCCCAGCGTGCCCTCCGACCCGACCATGATGCGGGTGAGGTCGACGGCGCGGGCCGGGTCCACGAACTCGTCGAGGTTGTAGCCGCCGACCCGCCGCAGCACCTTGGGGAAGCGGCGGTCGATCTCGGCCGCATGGCGGCGGCCGAGCTCTGGCACCGCGCGATAGGCCCGCGCCTCGATGCTGTCGCCCTGCCGCGCCCCGGCCAGCTGTGCCGCCGTCAGCGGCCGCAGGTGCGCCAGTCCGCCATCGGACAAGACGACGTGTTGTTCGCGGACGTGGTCGAGGGTCTTGCCGTAGAGCACCGATCGCGCGCCACTGGAGTTGTTGGCCATCATGCCGCCAACCGTCGCGCGGCTGGCCGACGACACATCCGGGGCAAATCGCAGGTGGAAGGGTCGCAGCGCCGCGTTCAGGTCGTCGAGCACCACGCCTGGCTGCACCCGCGCCCACCTCTCGTCGGCGTTGATCTCGACAATCTTGTTCAGGTGCTTGGAGGTGTCGAGCACCAGGCCGGCGCCAATGGCCTGCCCGGCCTGCGACGTGCCGCCCCCGCGCGGTGTGATCGGCACGCCGTGGCGGGCCGCGATGTGCACCGCCTGGATCACTCCCTCGGCCGAACGCGGCACGACCACGCCGAGCGGCTCGATCTGGTAGACGCTGGCGTCGGTCGAGTACAAGGCGCGCGAGACGCGATCGAAGCGAACTTCGCCGTCCACCACCGCGGCGAGTTCCCGGCGGAGACTCTCGCTCATGGATTACTGGCTCTTGCCACGCGCGGCAATCGGCCACACGTCTTCGACCCGATCGCCGCGAAGGGCGTAGATCTGATCGTACAGATTGACGGTGGGATCGCAGTGCGGCGGGATGAACTCGAGCCGATCGCCGACCTTGAGGTCACGCGGCGACTCGGCCAGGTCCAGCCGGCCGTGCTCGTCGCCCGCCCATCCGTACGTGACCCCCGGAAGGTCCACTGGGCGGGGCGTGAAGGGGCGATCCGTGGAAAACGCCTTGTAGCCGCCATCGACAATCGCAAACCCCGGCGGGCGTGAGACGACGGTGGTGACGACCGTCAGCGCGTTCTTGAAGTCGCGATACTCGGGGCCGACGGGGCCGCCGATGCGGCCGTAGTCGAGGTCCATGAAGACGAAGCTGCCGGGCTGTAGCTCGGTCATGCCCGGGTTCTCGGCATCAAACCGGTAGGTGCCGGTCGATCCGCCCGTGACCATCGGACAGGGAATGCCGTCGCGTTCGATCAGCGCGCGCGTGTCGACGGCCCTCGCCATCGACCCATCGGTGCGGATCTTGCGAGCCTCGAACGGGGTGGTGTGCGCGGCCTCGCCGTCGTAAGACTGCAGCCCGGCCAACGACAAATGGGGGAGCGAGGCAATGACCCGGGCGAGCACCAGCGCCGGTTCGCCCGGCGGCACGCCGGTGCGGCCGAAATACAGGTCGATCGCCACCTGCACGGTCACGCCCACCTCGCTCGCGGCGGCGTTCAGCTCACGCGCGTTGTCCGCATCGTCCACGCAGAAAATGCTGTCGGGCGCCCGCCTGGCCAGGGCCGCCGCGCGGGTGATTTTGTGGCGGCCGACCACCGCGGTGGTAACGAGCAGGCCGGGAATGCCGTGGTCGGCGAAGACCTCGGCCTCGCCGAGCCTGGCCGCGCAGCAGCCCACGGCGCCGGCCGCGACCAGCGCCCGCGCCACCTCGGGGCATTTGTGCGTCTTGCCGTGCGGACGAAAGCCCTTGCCCCGCGCGCGCAGGTGCGCGGCCATGGTCGTGATGTTCGATTCAAACGCATCGAGGTCGAGCAGGAGGGCAGGGCTGGGGATGTCGCCACGAAATTGCATCGAGCGCGAATGCTATCACTGCTGCCGATAGACGCGCACGATCCTAATCGGCGCTATCAGCTGCTCGCGCTCATTGGTGCGGCCCGCCTGGATGCGGCGCACCACGTCCATGCCCTGCATGACCCGGCCAAACGCCGCGAAGCCCTGGCCATCGGCCGCGCGCGCCGCCGCCGAAGTCCAGCGCCGGCTGCGGCCCCACGCACAGGACGAAGTCGGACGCGCCGCTGTCGGCGGTGTTGCCCCGCGCCATGGAGATGGCGCCATCGACGTGCCTCAAGGCCGTCACCGACGTGCGCTCGAGCGGGATGGGCCCAAAGCCGCGCGTGGTCGTGGCGCCCGCCGGATCGCACCGCCCTGGATCACCTCGATCAGCACGTCCTGCCGCGCCTGGTTGTCGCGCCTGACCGCCCGATGAAACCGGCCGCCGTCGTACATGCCGGCATCGACGTAGCGAAGGAAGTTGGCCGTCGTCATCGGCGCCCGAACGGGATCCAAGGCGACTTCGATCACGCCGGCTGACGTCTCGATCACGACCGTGATCACGCGCGATTGAGCCGCCAGCCCGGTGACGATGAACGCAGCGGATAGCAAGATTGTCACCATCGGAACCGCCTCACGATCTCACGAATTGCGATCATCAGCGACCGCATTTGCAGGTTTCCGAACAGAATCGCGCGGCACGGATCTAGCTCCTGTAATCGCCGACGCTGTCCATCGGCAGGAACCAAAGACGATGTTAGGATGAGTCGCATGCCCGGGCATCAGCACACGGACGACGCTGGCGGGTCACAGCGCAGGCTCACCTACGCTGACTTCCGCAGGTTCCCCAACGATGGGCAGCGTCACGAGCTCATCGATGGAGAACACACCGTGACCCCCGCGCCGAGCTTCCGGCACCAGGAACTATCGGTCCGCCTGATCCTCGCTCTGGGCCGATTCCTCGAGGCGGATCCGATCGCGACTCTCTTGCACGCGCCGTTTGACTGTGTGTTCAGCTTCTTCGACGTGGTGGAGCCTGATCTGCTAGTGGTGACGAACGATCAACGAGCGATCCTGACCAGGCGCAACGCGCGCGGTGCGCCGGCGCTTGTGATCGAGATTCTCTCTGAAAGTTCCTCGGCGAGGGACAAGCGCACGAAGCGGGCCCTCTACGAACGCGTCGGCGTACGTGAGTATTGGATCGTGGACCCGGACAACGACGGCATCTCGGTTTACCGGCTCGAGAAGCCGGGACGGTTCCGTGTTCCAGAGACGTTGTCTGCCGCCAAGGCCGACAGCCTCGTGACGCCGCTGCTGCCCGGTTTCGCGCTCGACCTCGTGAAACTCTTTCGCTAGGTTGCCGACCTCCCTATCGGTCCCACTCGAACTCCAGCCGGTTTGCTTGCAGCGCATCGCGGATGGTTCCCGGCAACACCCCGGCGCGCCTGGCGGTATCGAGCGCGCCACGCATGGCCGCGCGCACGCGGTTGGCCTCGACCTGCACCCCCGTCACAAACGTCGCGCACGTCCCAAAGCTCACCTGCGACGGCGTGATCGGCCGCGGCGACAGCATCACGAACCACTCCCGGCCGGCGGATTCGGGCAGCGTGCCTGTGTAACAGGCCTCGCGGAACTTCTTCCATTCCACGTCGATCGCGTCGGCGGTCGCCGCGATCCTGCCGAGGGCGGCGGTATAGGCGCGCTCGTCGACTACCCGTGGCGATTCGCTTGACGCCGGGTCCACCGCCTTGACGTCGCGGATGGCCAGCGGCGGCGCCGACGAATCGGCCAGGCGTCCATCGAGAATCGCCCGAGCATGGTCGATCGCCACCGCGTAGTGGATGCCGGGCTTGTCGTTCTCGCCTCCCGTGGTGATGCCAATGGCCACGCCGTTGCGATCAAGCAGCGGTCCGCCGCTGTTGCCGGGATGCGCGGCCGCGTCGTTCTGGATCATCGTCGCCACGCCGGAGCGGCGCAGCCCGCTCACGATGCCCCGCGTCACGCTGTTGCGGAGAGTACCGAACGGCGAGCCGATGTTGATCACCTCCTGCCCGGGACGAAGCGTGTCGGCGGTGCCCATGTCGATGACCACCTGGTTCGCGGCCGGGGCCGTCACCCTCAGGATGGCGAGATCATGCGCCGGCGACCTCAAGTCAACGCGGGCCGTGACCGTGGTGCCGTCGGTGCGCCGCAGCTTCACAAAGCCATCGCTCTTGACGACGTGGAGGTTGGTGATGAGGGTGTCGGGTCGCACGTAGAATCCGCTGCCTCGCCCCGACGAGGTTTCGACGAGCACCACGGCGGGCAGGACCCGGCCAACCACGTCCTCGAGGGGGACTGTCGCCTCAGGCTCGGCAACCGGTGCCAACAGGGCGGCCTCGGGCGCGCGGGTGTCAACACTCGCCGGTACCTCCCCGCGTTCGCCGAACAGGAGGGGTGGGCCGCTGGTCGTGGGGAGCGGCCGGAATCCAGCCTCGGCGGCGCCTTGGCGGGCGGCCGGCGCCTGTGGCGCGGGGGCGGGCGGACGCGTGAACGACCAGTAACCGGTCGCGGCCACGGCAGCGAGAAGCAGCAGGCCGGCGGCCAGGTTCGAGGCCGTCAGGCTCCCGGTGGGCGGGTCCTGGGCCTCGGGCAGGCCGTCGCCCGGGTCGGGCAGGCCCGCCCCGCACCGGCAGAGGGCCACCGAGCGGGGCACGCGCCGGCCGCACGCAGGGCAGAGGCGGCTCAAACCCGGGCCCGGGTCAGGCATGAGTCATAATAGCCACAGAATCTTCAGTGAATCAGCCCCACATTCGCAATTTCTCGATCATCGCCCATATCGACCACGGCAAGTCGACTCTTGCCGATCGCTTTCTCGAGGTCACCGGCGCGCTGCAAATGCGCGAGATGTCGGCGCAGGTGCTCGACAGCATGGACCTCGAGCGAGAGCGCGGCATCACGATCAAGGCCCATCCGGTGCGGTTGAACTACACCGCGAAGGACGGCAAGACCTACGTCCTCAACCTGATCGACACGCCCGGGCACGTCGACTTCAGCTATGAAGTGACGCGGTCGCTGGCGGCGTGCGAGGGCGCGCTGTTGCTGGTCGACGCGTCGCAGGGGGTCGAGGCGCAGACGCTGGCCAATGCCTATCTCGCGGTCGACAACAACCTCGAGATCATCCCGGTCATCAACAAAATCGACCTGCCGAGCGCACAGCCGGAAGAAGCGCGGCGGCAGATCGAGGAGATCATCGGCCTCGATGGCGACACCGCCATTCTTGCCAGCGCCAAGGAAGGCACCGGCGTTGTCGACATTCTTGAAGCCGTGGTCACCCGGTTGCCACCGCCTGACGGGGATCCGTCGGCGCCGCTGAAGGCGCTGATTTTCGACTCGTGGTACGACGCGTACCGCGGCGTCGTGATCGTGGTGCGGGTGCTCGAGGGCACGCTGCGCGCCGGCACCAAGGTCACGATGATGAACACCAAGCAGGACCACGAGGTGGAAACGCTTGGCGTGTTCACGCCGAAGGCCGTGCCGGTGGCGCAGCTCGGGCCGGGTGAGGTGGGTTTCATCGCCTGCGGCATCAAGGTCGTGTCGGACGCGCAGATTGGCGATACCGTCACCGAGACGTACCGGCCCACGCTCGAGCCGTTCCCTGGCTTTAAGGAACTGAAGCCAATGGTGTTCGCCGGCCTCTACCCGGTGGAGAGTCACCAGTACTCCGAACTGCGCGAGTCGCTCGAGAAGCTGCGCCTGAATGACGCGGCGTTCTTCTTCGAGCCGGAGACGTCGCTGGCGCTGGGCTTTGGCTTCCGCTGCGGGTTCCTCGGCCTGCTCCATATGGAGATCGTCCAGGAGCGGCTCGAGCGCGAGTTCAACATGGACCTGGTCACCACCGCGCCGGGCGTGCTGTACCGCGTGACCAAGACCGACGGCGAGACGGTCGAGATTGACAGCCCGGCCAAGCTGCCCGAACCCGGCCACATCAGCAAGATCGAGGAGCCGGTGATCACCGCCATGATCCTCACGCCGGCCGAGTTCGTCGGCGCGATCCTGCAGCTCTGCCAGGACAAGCGCGGCGTGCAGAAGCAGCTCGAGTTCAAGGCGGCCGACCGCGTGCTGATCACCTACGAACTGCCCTTTAACGAGGTGGTGCTCGACTTCTACGATCGCCTCAAGACCATTTCGCGCGGCTACGCCTCGCTCGACTATCACGTCACCGGCTACTGGGAATCCCCCCTGGTCAAGCTTGACATCCTGGTGAACGCCGAGCCGGTGGATGCGCTGTCGATCATCGTCCATCGCGACCGCGCCTACGACCGCGGCCGCATGCTGGCGTCGAAGATGCGCGAGCTGATCCCGCGGCAGATGTTCGAGGTGGCGATCCAGGCGGCGATTGGCGCCCGGATCATTGCCCGCGAGTCGGTCAAGGCGTTGCGCAAGAACGTGCTCGCCAAGTGCTACGGGGGCGACATCTCGCGCAAGCGCAAGCTGCTCGAGAAGCAGAAGGAAGGCAAGAAGCGCATGAAGCGGGTGGGCACGGTCGACATTCCGCAGGAAGCGTTCCTCGCCGTGCTCAAGATCGGAGACGAATAGCCATGGCCGAGGCGACGTTCCAGAAATCGACGGCGCGCGAGTATTTCGAGTCGATTGTCGTCGCCGTCATCCTGGCGCTGTTCGTCCGCACGTTCGTCTTCCAGGCCTTCAAGATCCCGACCGGGTCAATGAAGCCCAACCTGCTGGTGGGCGACCACCTGCTGGTGAACAAGTTCATCTTCGCCCCCACCGCCAGCCCACTCGAACGCGCCCTGCTGCCGACGCGGCCGATCGGGCGCGGCGATGTCGTCGTCTTCAAGTTCCCGGAGGAGCCGGAGCGCGACTTCATCAAGCGCGTCGTCGGCCTGCCCGGCGACGCCCTCGAGCTGAAGAACCAGACCATTCACATCAACGGCATGCCGTTGCTCGAGCCCTATGCCCACTACTTGTATGCGCCGATGGGCGAGGGGCAGGTCGACGGCTTCGACTTGCGCCGCCAGTACGGCCCGGTGACGGTGCCCGAGGGGCACTACTTCATGATGGGCGACAACCGCGACGACTCGCAGGACAGCCGCTTCTGGGGGTTCCTGCCGGCGTCGTACGTGAAGGGCCGCGCGCTGTTCATCTACTGGTCGTTCGACACACCCGACGATGGGGCCGAGCCGGAGTCGGTGCTGGGCGTGCGCTGGGACCGGTTGCTGCACCAGATCCACTAGGGAAGTTGAAAGTTGAGAAGTTGCAAGTTGGTAGTTTCAGTTAGAAGTGGGAAGTTCCGAAGCCGCACCTGCCACTGAAACTCGAAATTGTAACTACCAACTTTCACCTACCAACTTTCAACTTTCAACTCTCAACTCCCGAAGGGCGTATGATGTCGGCAGGCGCCGGACGTCCCCCCGCGCGACCGATGGCTGCATGACAACGATCATCAAGCTGGTTCTGGCCTGTGCTTTGCTGACCGCCGCGTTCCAGGGCGGGCGCGCCACCCTGTCCAATTACCAGTTCCAGGACGCCGTGGAGCAGACCCTGCTGTTCGCGCCCAACGCCACCGATGAGGAGCTGGCCCAGCAGGTCATGTCGCTCGCCGATGAGTACGGGCTGCCGGTCGAGGCCGACAACATCGCCATCAGCGAGCGCGCCTCGGACCGCATTGTTGACATCACTTACACCACGGACGTGGCGTTTCTCCCCGGCATCATCACGCAGCCGATCACGTTTTCGCCGAGCGCGTCGGTCCGGCTGCTGACGCAGCGGCGTCGCTGACCACAGTGGTGGCGGCAACTCCTTCTTCGTGTCCGCCGTAGCGCGTCGCGCGAAGGTGGAGGGGGTGCCTGCTTGCTAGGCCAGTTGCGAGCGCGCGGCTGCGGCCTGGCGGTTGACCGCCGAAATCAGCCGGCCGGTCTCGTCGCTGGCCGCCGACGTGAACTTCAGGTCGCGCACGCTGGCCAGGTTGATACGCACGTTGGCCTCGGCGCCGGCGGCTGCCGCCTCCAGCAACCCAATCGCCACGCCCACGTCGCTGACCGCCGAGCGGTTGCCGTCGCCGGCCACCGTTTCAGCGTGCGCCATCGCGGCGGCGCACGCCCGTAAGGTCTGCAGGGGCACGGTCGTCGCGCCTTGCAGCGCCGCCTGGATCGCCGCTGATCGCGCGGCCTTGTCATTGTCGGTCGCCTTGGGCAGCCGATAGGCACTCATCACCTGATCGAAGGCGGCCGCGTCGGCATCGGCCAGTTCGGTCAGCGCGGGAATGAGCGGTTGCAGCGCCTGCCTGGCCGCCGCCAGGGCGGCCTTTTCGGCGTCGCTGCTGGTCTTGGACTTGGCGAGGCCGGTCACCATGACGAGCAACCCCGTGCCCATGGCGCCGGCCATGGCCGCCGCGGTGCCGCCGCCGGGTGTCGGGTCGGGGCTGGCCAACGCCTCCAGGAACCGCGCGCACGTCATCTCAGCAAACTTCATCAGACCATTCTCCCGCGTTTGACGACCTGGCGGATCACCGGCGCGCCGACGCGGACCAGGTCCGCCAGGGCGCCGTGCACGATGACGGCGTCCAGTTGCTTGCCGGGTTCGAGGCTGCCGATGGTGTCCGCCCGATCGAGCGATGCGGCGGCGTTGATCGTCGCTGCCACCAGCGCCTCTTCGAGGGTCAGGTTCATGCCGAAGCAGGCGAGTGACATCACGAACGGCATGGACGTGCTGAAGCCGCCGCCGGGGTTGAGGTCGGTGGCGAGGGCCACGGCGACCCCCTGATCGATCAGCATGCGGGCGGGCGCGAAGCGGCCCAGTTTCAGGAAGAACGCCGCCGCCGGCAGCAAGGTGGCGACCACGCCGCGCTCGGCCAGGCCCCGGGCGTGGGGTTCGTCCACGAAGATAAGGTGATCGGCTGACCGCGCCCCGACGATGGCGGCCACCGCGGCGCCGCCGCTCAGGCCCAACTCGTCGGCATGGATGCGCGGCTTGAGCCCGTGGCGAGCACCCGCCTCGAGAATCGCCCGTGACTCTTCCGGCGTGAAGACGCCGGTCTCGCAAAACACATCGCACCACTCGGCCAGGCCCTCGCGCGCGACCGCCGGAATCATGTCGTCGATGACGTGGCGCACGTAGTCGGCGCGCCGGCCGCGATACTCCACCGGCACTTCGTGGGCGCCCATGAAGGTGGCGGTCAACTCGATGGGCTGACCGGCAGCCAGCACGCGGATGGCCCGCAGCATTCGCAGTTCGGTCTCGAGGTCGAGACCGTAGCCGCTCTTGGCCTCGGCGGTCGTCGTGCCGAAGGCCAGCATCTCGGCCAGCCGGGCCCGCCCGCCTTCGATCAGGTCGTGCTCACTCGCCGCGCGCGTCGCGGCCACGGTCTTGACGATGCCGCCACCGTCTGCGGCGACCTCGGCGTAAGTGGCGCCGCCAAGCCGCCGGCGCAGTTCCTCCCGCCGGTCGCCGCCGAACACGAGATGGGTATGCGGATCGACGAAACCGGGAATCACCGTGCAGCCGCGGGCGTCGATCAGCTGCGCCGTTGGCGTGAGGGCCACGACCCGATTGCACTCCTCGGCGGGGCCGACAAAAACCATGCGACCCTCGAATCCGGCGACCGAACCTCGCGGGATGCCGGAAACGTCGTTCTGGGCCGCCCCGGCGCGCGGGCCGGGTCCGGCGCAGGTCGCGACGAGGTCCGCATTGTGGATGAGAAAGTCGGCCGTCATCCAGGCCATTGTCGCTCAGGACAGTCCGAGCGCCGAGAACACCGCGGCCGCGTCCAGGCCATCGACCTGCACGCGCTTGGTGCGCGAGCGGTCGCCGCTCACAATCCGGATGCGTCGTTTAGACAAGTGAAGGGCGCCGGCCAGCTGGCCGCTATCTGACCTGGGTATCGGTCTTGGGCGTGGCATCCGCCGGCCGCGGCGCGGGCGCCGGCGCCGCCTCGACGGCGCGCGGGCGGTGGAGCAGGACGCGCTCATCGCGCGACCGCGCATCCTGGTCGCGAATGAAATCGAGCGTGCTGTTGAGCGCGCGGACCAGCGCCTCGATGTCGTTTTCGACCTCGCGCCGCTTCATGCGCAAGCCGTCGATCTCCCGCTGGATGTCCTCGACCCGCGCCTGCGTCTTCTGCAGCAGCATATCGGCACGGCCCTGGGCCTCCCGCACGATCAGCGCCGCCTCCGCCTGCGCGTGCTCCTTGATCTCGTCGCCCATCTTCTGGGCGGTCAGCAGCGTGTTGCGCAGGTTGCGCTCCTGCCCGCGGTGTTCGCCGAGCGCGGCGTCGAGCTTGGCCACGTCCTGGCGCAGCTTGTCGTTGTCGCGCAGCGCGTTCTCGTAGTCGTCGGCGACTTCGAGCAGCAAGGCCTGTACCTCGCCGCGATCGTAGCCGCGCATCACGGTCTTGAACCGCTGCTGCCGGAGGTCGAGTGGTGTCACTTTCATGTGTAATCCCTGGCGCCGAAGATCGCGGTGCCAACCCGCACCATCGTCGCGCCCTCTTCGATGGCCACCGCGAAATCGTGGCTCATGCCCATGGACAACTCGCGCAACCGGGCCGCCGGCACGCCGCTCTCGCCCAACTGGTCGCGCAGCGCCCGCAGCCTGGCGAACCAGGGCCGCGCGTCGTCCGGGTTGTCGGCCACCGGCGGCAGGAGCATCAGCCCCACCAGGCTGGCGGCCCGGCAACTGTCGGCGGCGGCGAAAATCCCGGGGACGAGGTCCTCCGTGGCGCCGTGTTTCGTCTCTTCGAGCGCCAGGTCCACCTGGACCAGGACGTCGAGCGGGTGGCCGGCGGCCGCGGCCGCCTGGTCAACCTTCTGCAGCAAATCAACGCTGTCGATCGCGTGGATGGCGTGAACGGCCGGCGCGGCTTTCTTCGCCTTGTTCGACTGCAGGTGGCCGATGAGATGCCACCGCAGTCTGGTATCGGCCGACAGCGCGATCTTCTGCAGGGCCTCCTGGACCTTGTTCTCGCCAAAGTCCAGCTGGCCGGCCTCGGCGGCGGCCCTGACGGCATCAATTGGGTGGGTCTTCGAAACGGCGATCAGCCGGACTGACTCCGGCGCGCGCCCGGCGCGCCCGGCTGCGTCCGCAATCCGCGTGCGGACTTCAGCGAGGCGCCCGGGAATGTGCTCGTACAAGACTTCTCACTTCTAATTTCTTAATTTCTGACTTCCAACTTCTTCAGCTGGGCAATCATCCCCTTGGCCTGGGTGGCGTACTGGCCGTCGGGGGCGAGCTTCACGTAAGTCTCGAAAGCGGCGACTGCGTCGGGCAGCTTGCCTTCGTTCAAGAGCGCCATGCCGAGCTGGTAGTTCGCGTCGGCGTGGTCGGGGTTGGCCTTGATCGTCTCTTCGAACTTGGCCTTGGCCTCGGCGATCTTGCCCTGGTTCCACAGGATGATGCCCTGGTTGAAGCTGGCGTCGGCGTTGCCGCCCCCGGCCGCACCGGCCTTGGCGCTCATCGCGGCCGCTTCGTCGAAGCGCTTCTGGTTGTTGTACAGGGTGGACAGCGCGTTCATGGCTTCGGTGTAGTCGGCCTTGACCGTGAGCGCCTTGGTCCACGCCGCCTC
>JBEGVQ010000204.1:0-17200 GCA_041178345.1 Acidobacteriota bacterium
GGACTGTTCTTCGTTACCGACACTTGGCTTGATCGCGACCCTTGCCGCGGCGTCCGCGGCTTGTATGCCGGCCGAGCAGCGGCGCCGTCGTCCACGACGGCGCGCCGCCAAACAGCAGGTACGAGGCGCCGACCAGCAGAACGAGCAGCGCGTGCTGCACGGATTAAGCCGCCGGCGATTCGGCGTAGTAGTTCTTGTACTGGTGGCCGTAGTAGCGCGAGTAGTAGTACTTGTTGCGCCCGAAGTTGACCTTGTTCAGCACCGCCAGCACCTGGCGCGGATTGCTGCCGAGCAGGGTCTCGACGGCGCGTTCGGCCAGCCGCCAGCGCGTCATTTCGGCGCCGATCACGAAGGCGACGGCGCCGACGAGCGGGGCGAGGATGACGGCATCGGTGACCGCCAGTACCGGCGGAGTGTCGATGATGATCCAGTCGAACGGACCGGTCTCGAGGCCGGTGAGCAGGGCGCGCATGCGGTCCGACGCCAGTAACTCCGAGGGGTTGGCGGGCGTGCGCCCGGCGGTGATGGTCAGCAGGTTCGGGTCGTGCGTGCGCTGGACGACTTCACGCATGCGCGCCTGCCCGGCCAGCAACTGCGAGAGACCGCGATCGTTGGTCATGCGCAGCGCCTTGTGGACGCTGGGACGGCGCATGTCGGCATCGATCAGCAGCACGCGGGCGCCGCCGACCGCCAGCGCCATGGCGATGTTCACCGCGGTCGTCGTCTTGCCCTCGAGCGGCTGCGAACTGGCGACCGCGACCACGCGCGGGCCGTCGTGCGTGAACTGTGCCGCCAGTGACGTGCGGATGGCGCGGTAGGCTTCGCCGAAGTCGTGGGGCACCGGGCCCGAGATCAGCGGGTGCCGCTCGCCCCCGACGATTGGCACGAGGCCGAGGAATTTCAGCCGCAGGCGGCGGGTGATGTCGTCCGGCGTCTTGACGGTATCGTCCAGGTAGTCGATCCCGAAGGCGATCCCGAGCCCGAGGGCCAGGCCGAGCGCGATCGCGTAGACCCAATCGCGGCGGTGGTTCGGCGCGAACGGCACGGTCGGAATCTCGGCGCGGTCAACGACCCGCACGTTGTTGGTCCGGCTGTTGGCGACGACCCGCAATTCCTTCTCGCGCGTCAGCAGCTGGTTGTAGACCGTGCGGTTCGACTCGGCCTCACGCGACAGCACCGCGTAGTTGACGCCCTTGCGGCCGAGCTCGGTCGCCGCGACCTTCGACTCATTCAGCTGCCGCTGCAGTTCGCGCTCCTGCGTCACCGCCGCGTCGAACTCGTTCTTGGCGTTCTGGACCGCCTTGCGAATGTCGCCGTCCAGCGTCCGTTCGGCGTTGGCCAGGGCGGTGACCGCCTTCTGGTAATCCGGGTGCTTCTCGCCGTAGCGTTCGGACGCGCGCGCGCGTTCCTGCTGCAGCGTGTTGACCGAGGCCCGCAGGCTCTGGATGTACGTGTTATTCAGCACCGACGAAATCGAATCGACGTCGGTCCCGGCGTCCTGGAGTTGCCGCCACAAGCCCTCCTTCTGGATGCGCTCGAGCCGCGCCTTGGTCACGGCCTCGTTCGACTGGGTCAGCCGCGCCAGGATGATGTTCTGGTTGCTGTCGAGCGACCCGGCGTCTTCGCTTTCCTTGTATTGCGCCAGGGCCATCTCGCTTTGCTTCACCAGCTCGGCCTGCTTCTGGACTTCGCCGGTCAGCCAGTCGGCGCTCTTCTCGATCGTCGACACCTTGTACGCCAGGTTGCTGCTGACGAACTCGTCGGCAAAGGCGTTGGCGGCGCGCGCCGCGAAGGCCGGGTCAGCGGCGTTGAAGGTAAGGTCGACGAGCTGGCTGCCGCGGATCTGCGTGACGCCCTGCCTGGCGAGCAGCGCCTCGGGATAGCTCGAGGTGTCGGCGACATCAAGCCCGGCCAGCGGCGGGGGGGGCTCGCTCGTCGTCGAGGTAATCAACCGATACGGCCACACCGCGTAGTACTTGACCAGTGCGATCGCCACCGCCAACTGGGTTGGCTTGGGGCCCTGGCCGTTGAACTCGGCGATGCGCGCCATCTCGAGCTTGGCCGCGACGCGGGCCGCCAGATCGCGGCCGCGCATGATGCGCAGCTGCGTCTGCATGTAGATTTCAGGGTCGGCCGGCGTCGTGTTGCGATTGATCTCGGACGGCGTCGCGATGTCGGTACTGGGGTCCTCGATCAGCACCCGCGCCTGCGCCCGGTAGACGGGAATGCGCGTGTAACTGTCAACCATGACCCAGCCGACGACCAGTGCAAACACAGTGAGGCTGGCCCACCGGTACTTATAGAGCACCGACAGGCGATCGAAGAGGTGCGAATCCGGACCCGCCGGCGAAGTGTCGCCCAGCGCGGACGGGGTCGGTTGGGGGGGGGGTGTTTCGTTAGACATGATGAACGACGGCCTACGGCGAAACCGGTTCTCCAGCATCCGCCGCCGACACGCCCTCCTGGTAGGCGAGCGACAGGGTGCCGTTGGTCATGCTGGTCGCGGCGCTCATGCCGAGAAATCCGCTGAAGCCCTGAGGGATCGTCATGTTGTGACGCCTGGAATCCCACCGGCCGGGCAGTTGAATAACGGTCTGCAGCGTCTCGAATCGCGCGACGGCCCCGGCGTTGCTGAGCAAGGTATAGCCGTCGACGAGCACCATTTCAACGACGTAGGTGCCGGAGTCGTCCATCTCGAACGCGTACTCGCCGTTCTCGTTCGACTCGGTCACGTCGTCGATGGAACCCGTGGCCAGGTTGCGTAATCGCACCCTGGCGTTGGCGACGGGCGTTTGCTGAATGTCAATCACGCTGCCAATGACGCGCGTGGTCCCGCTGGCGCCGTTTGGTCGCCAGGGCTCCGCAAACTTCAAGGCCTGCCCGCGGGGCACCAGCGTCGCAACACCAGATTGCTGCGCGCCGGCCGACACGGCACTGACGGCAACAGCGCCGCAAAGGACCGCGAAGATGTGCTTGTTCATTCGGTGTTACTCCAGCCGCTGACCGGCACCGGTCACCACTGCAACTATAGCGACCTAATCCAGGTATCGGATGCGCAGTTGAGTCCGATAGCTCGTATGACACTATATGACATACAGGTATTTATTGTCCATTCCTGGGCGCCATTCAGGGTTTTCTCAGCCCCCACTAGTTTGACACGTTCTGAAACGCAGGTCGCGCCGGGATGTGAACCGGATAGCATTCGGAAGGTGAGGCCGTTTCGTAAACGGCCTGTGAAAGGATCGCGTAAGCCAATCATGTATTCCGCATTCATGCCATCCATCCTGCGCCGGGCCGGCCTGGTGGCCGCGTTCGTGGCCGGCACTATGACCGTCACCGGCGCCGCCAACTGGCCGGAATGGCGCGGGCCGGGGCGCGATGGCCGCTCCACCGAAACCAACCTGCCGTCGCAGTGGTCGCCGTCGGGTGACAACCTCGCCTGGCGCATCCCGATCGGCAGCCGTTCGGCGCCGGTCGTGTTTGGCAACCGGATCTATCTCAATACCCCGACGGGCGACCCCGCGAGCACGCAGGAGCGGCTGGTCGCCCTCGACGCCGAGACCGGCAAGATCGTGTGGGAACGGCGCTTCAGCCAGTACCTGAGCGACGTGCCGCAACACCGCGCGTCGTGGGCGTCGCCGGCGGTGGATCCGGAAACCGGCAACATCTACCTGTTCACGGTGTCGGCCCAGCTCGTGTGCCTGGCACCCGACGGCAAGATCTTGTGGGACCGCTCACTGCCCGACGAGTACGGCGCCGTCACGACGCACGGCGGCCGGACGGTGTCGCCGATCATCGAAGGTGACAAGGTGGTCCTGAACGCGCTGGTGATGGCCTGGGGCGACCTCAATCGCACCGGCAACCGGTTCTTTGCGTTCGACAAGAGGACCGGCCAAACGGTGTGGATTGCCTCGCCGCAGGCGCGCCACTACGACACCAATTACTCGACGCCCATCATCAGCACCATTGCCGGCACGCGCGCGCTGATCGTCGGCGGCACCGACGGCGGCTACCACGCGCTCAAGCTCAACACTGGCGAACGGATGTGGTCGATTGATGTCAGCAAGCGGGCGATCCTGAACAGCCCGCTGTTTCGCGACAATGTCGTCTACCTCACGCATGGTGAAGAGAACCTCGACACGACCGAGATGGGGATGATTGCCGCGATCGACGCGACCAGGACCGGCGTGCTGACGCCAGACGCGTTCCAGTGGCGGACGCGCGGCTTCCTCCCGAGTTTCGCCTCACCGGTGTTCGATGCCGAGCGTCTCTACACGGTCGACAACAGCGCCATCGTCGGCGCGTTCGATCTCAAGACCGGCGCCAAGCTATGGGAGAAGACCCTCGGCACGCTGCAGAAGGGCTCGCCGCTGCTGGCCGACGGCAAGTTGTATGTCGGTACCGAGAACGGCAAGTTCTACATCCTGCGCCCGAGCGCCACCGGCGTCGAGGTGCTCGACGAGGACGCGCTCGGCACCGCGGCCACGCCGGAACCGATTGTCGCTTCGCCGATTGTGGCCGACGGCCGCATCTATGTGACGACGATGGATGCCATGTATGCCATTGGCAAGCGCCTGCCCAGACCGGCGACGAAGCCCGCGACGGCTTCGCCCACGGCCTCGACCGCGCCACCGGCTGTCGTGCAGGTGTTTCCATACGAGACCCTGCTGTCTCCCGGGCAGACGGCGACCTTGAAGACGCGGTTGTTCGACGCCAAGGGCAATTTCATCCGCGAGGAGCCGGCTGCGCAGTGGAGCGTTGAGCAGCTGACCGGGACGGTCGATGCGAACGGGACCTACACGGCGGCCAAGGCCGGTTCGACCGCCGGCGTCGTCACGGCCACGGTCGGCGGCATCAGCGGCACGGCGCGCGTGCGCGTGATCGAACCGATGCCCTGGAGCTGGGACTTCGACAGCGCGACCGCGGAGGCGCCGCCCGCGTGGTGGGTGGGTGCGCCCGGCAAGGTGTTCCAGCGCACGGTTGAGGGGGTCGGCAAGGTGCTGATGCGCCCGCGCGACGAGACCGTCGGCCGCCGCGCCAAGGTCTACTTCGGCCAGCCGAACCTGGCCGGCTACACCGTCGAGGCTGACGTGAGGGCGCGCGAACAGCGCCGGCAGCGCGGCGACCTGGGCCTGATCAACGAGCACTACGGCCTGGTGCTGTTCGGCAACGGCCAGAAGCTGGAACTTCACCCGTGGCAGGCGGCCGACGAAATGACCGTGCGGGTGCCGTTCGCGTGGGACGCCGACACGTGGTACCGCATGAAGCTGCGCGTCGATCACCTGCCCGACGGCACGGCCCGCGTGCGCGGCAAGGTGTGGCCGGCGGCCGGCGCCGAGCCGGCGGCGTGGACGATTGAGAAGATCGACACGATTCCGCACCGGGCGGGAAGCCCCGGCATTTACGCCGACGGCATCTCGGATGTCTATTTCGACAACGTGAAGGTGTACAAGAGCCAATGATGAAACGTACGTCAGCCATCGTCGTCTTCCTTGCGGCCACCACCGTCGGCGTGTCGGCCACCGATTGGCCCATGTGGGGCGGCACGCCCAGCCGCAACATGATGTCGCCCATGACCGGCTTGCCGACGACCTGGGACGTCAAGACCGGCAAGAACGTGAAGTGGGTCGCCGAACTCGGCTCCCAGTCGTACGGCAACCCGACCGTGGGCGGCGGCATCGTGCTGGTCGGCACTAATAACGAAGCGCTGCGCGATCCCAAGCAGGGCGGCGACCGCGGCGTCCTGATGGCGTTTCGCGAAACCACCGGCGAGTTCATGTGGCAGGCGACCTTCGAGAAGCTGTCGGCCGGCCGCGCCAACGACTGGCCGTTCCAGGGCATTGCCAGCTCGCCGCTGATCATCGACGGCGTCGCGTATTTCACGTCGAACCGCGGCCAGATCGTCGCCGCCGACCTGCAGGGCTTCCACGACAACGAGAACGACGGCCCGTATAAGGACGAGAAGCTGACCGGCCAGCACGACCCGGACATCCTGTGGATGTTCGACATGATGGAGGAGGTCGGAGCCTTTCCCCACAACCTGGCCAACTGCTCCCCGGTACACGACCACAACCTGCTTTACTGCAGCACCGGCAACGGCCAGGACGAAAGCCACGTCAACGTGCCCTCGCCCAAGGCGCCATCGATCATTGCCCTCGACCGCACGACCGGCAAGCTGGTGTGGGAAGACAACTCGGTCGGCGAGAAGGTGCTGCACGGCCAGTGGTCGACGCCCGCGGTCGGCGACATCGGCGGCGTGCGCCAGGTCGTGCACGCGCAGGGCGACGGCTGGGTGCGCGGCTACGAGGCGCAGAGCGGCAAGAAGCTGTGGGAGTTCGACACCAATCCGAAAGACTCGGTCTGGCCGAAGACGCGCAACGAAGTCATCAGTACCCCGGTCATCTTCGACAACGTGGTCTACATCTCGAACGGACAGGACCCGGAGCACGGCGAGGGCGTCGGCCATGCCTATGCCATTGACGGCACCAAGCGTGGCGACATCACCACCTCGGGCCGGTTGTGGCACTTCGACAAGATCCGCCGGTCGATTTCGACCGCGGCGATCAAGGACGGCCTGATCTACCTCGCCGACTTCAGCGGCTTCCTGCACTGCCTCGATCTCAAGACCGGCCAGCCGTACTGGACCCACGACATGTTCGCGGCGATCTGGGGCTCGCCGATGATCATCGGCGACCAGGTCTACCTGGGTGACGAGGACGGCGACGTCGCCGTCATGGAGCACGGCAAGACGTTCAAGCTGGTATCGGAGCAGAACATGGGCAGCTCCGTCTATGCGACCCCGGTGCCGGCCAACGGCGCCATGTTCATCATGAACCGCAACCAGCTTTACGCGCTGGCCGAGGGCGCGCAGCTGAAAAAGTAGTGTCCGGCTTCAGCCGGACCGTGCGTCTTTAGACCGCCATGAACCGTCGCGACTTTCTGATCACCTGCGGGGCGCTGACGATCGCGCCCCGTCTCCTCCAGGCCCAGGCGCCTGCCAGTTCCCCTGCGGATCGCTGGATTCAGTTCCGCGGCACGCCCTCCCTGACCGGCATTTCCGCCACCACCATTGCTCCCGCGCCGAAGCTGGCATGGGCCTGGGAGGGCGGCGAGGCGTTTGACTCGTCGGCGGCGATCGTCGACGGCGTGGTCTACGTCGGGACCGCAACCGGCGAGCTCGTCGCGGTGGGGCTGGCCGACGGCAAGCTGCGCTGGCGCTACAAGGCCGGCGAGGCGATCGGCGAATCGTCGCCGACGGTCGCCAACGGCCGTGTCTACATCGGCGACCTGATCGGCGTCGTGCACGCCGTGAACATCGCCGACGGCAAGCCGGCGTGGACCTTCAAGACCCAGTCCGAGATCAAGTCATCGCCGGTCGTGGTCGGCGACCTGGTGCTGATGGGGTCGTACGACGGCAAGCTGTATGGCTTGAATGCCGCCACCGGCAAGCAGGTGTGGGTCTATGGCACCGAGAACTACGTCCACGGCACGCCCTGCATCGTCAACGGCGTCGCGCACTTCGCCGGCTGCGACGAGATCTTTCACGCCGTCGACGTGAAGACCGGCAAGGAGCGCCTGAACACGTCGGCCACGGCCTATACCGGCGCGTCGGTCGCGATGGTGAACGGCGTCGCGTACTTCGGGACGTTTGATAACCAGGTGCTGGCCCTCGACCTGGCCTCGCGCAAGGTGCTGTGGCGCTACGAGCATCCCGACCGCAAGTTCCCGTTCTACTCGTCAGCGGCGGTGGTGGATGGCACGGTGGTGATCGGCGGCCGCGATCGCATGATCCACGCGCTCGATGCCAAGACCGGCCAGGCCCGCTGGACGCACATGACCCGCGCCCGCATCGACTCGTCGCCGGCGATTGCCGGTGGCCGCGTCTACGTGGGCTCGAACGATGGCCGCCTGTATGCCTTCGATCTCGCCAGCGGCAAGGTCGCGTGGGAACACGACGAAGGCGCCGCCCTCAGCGCGTCGCCGGCGCTGGCGTCGGGCCGCCTCGTGATCGGCTCCACCGAAGGCCGCCTCCTCTGTTTCGCCTAAGCCGTTCTCGTTTCGCCTAGAATAGGCCCCCTCATGAAAAAACTCTTCTCCCTCGCCGTGATGCTGCTTGCCTCGTTGTCGCTCGGTGCGCAGGAACCGCAATCCGGCGGCGGCGCCCAGGACCCGCTGTCGGCCGCGACGTTCAACAGCTTCCGCCTCCGCGCTGTTGGCCCCGCGCTGATGTCGGGCCGCATCAGCCACATCGCGGTGCATCCCGCAGACAAGCAGACGTGGTACGTCAGCGCCGCGTCCGGTGGCGTGTGGAAGACCACCAATGCCGGCACCACCTGGACGCCGGTGTTCCAGAACGAAGGTGCCTACTCGGTCGGCACGGTGGTGATCGACCAGAAGACCCCGAGCACCGTCTGGGTGGGCAGCGGCGAAGCCAACAACCAGCGCAGCGTCGGTTGGGGCGACGGCATCTATCGGTCAGACGATGCCGGCCGCACGTGGCGCAACATGGGCCTGAAGGCCTCCGAACACATCGGCCGCATCGTGATCGATCCCCGCGACTCGAACGTGGTGTTTGCCGCGGCCTACGGTCCGCTGTGGACCTCGGGCGGCGATCGCGGCCTCTACAAGACGGTGGACGGCGGCAAGACCTGGTCGAAGGTGCTCGAGATCAGTGAGAACACCGGCATCAGCGACGTCGCGATGGACCCGAACGATCCGGATGTGCTGCTGGCCGTCGCTCACCAGCGCCGCCGCCACACCTGGACGCTGATCCACGGTGGCCCCGAAAGCGGCCTCCACAAGTCCACCGACGGCGGCCAGACCTGGCGGCGCGTGCGCGAGGGGATTCCCGGCGGCGACATGGGCCGCATCGTGATCGCGTTCTCGCCGGCCAAGGAAGGCCTGGTCTACGCCAAGATGGAACCGGCCACCGGCGGTGTCGCCATTTTCGCCTCCGCCGATTCCGGCGACAGCTGGGAGCGGCGCGGCGCCGTTCAGGCGCAGCCGATGTATTACAAGAACATCCATCCCGATCCGAAGAACGCCGAGCGCCTGTATGTCCCCAGCGTGCAGTCGTTCATTTCCAACGATGGCGGGCGCACGTTCGTGAACGTGGGTGAGCGGGCCAAGCACGTCGACAACCACTACATCTGGATCGACCCCGACAACACCGATCACCTGCTCGAGGGCTCCGACGGCGGCCTGTACGAGAGCTGGGACCGCGGCCGCCTGTGGCGGCACTTCACCAACCTGTCGATTACGCAGTTCTACAACGTCGACGTCGACAACGCCTCGCCGATCTACAACATCTTCGGCGGCACCCAGGACAACAGCACGCTTGGCGGGCCGTCGCGGTCGCGCGGCCCGCAGGGCCCGACCAACAACGACTGGTTCATCGTCACCGGCGGCGACGGCTTCGTCGCCCGCGTCGATCCCACCGACACGAACATCGTCTATGCCGAGTCGCAGTACGGCGGCATCGTCCGCCTGGATCGGCGCACCAGCGAGCGCGTCAACATCAAGCCCGTCGAGAACAAGGGCGAGCCGCCGCTGCGCTTCAACTGGGAGTCGCCGTTCATCATCAGCCCGCACAACCCGTCGCGGCTGTACTTCGGCGCCAACAAGCTGTTCCGCAGCGACGACCGTGGCAACAACTGGAAGGCCATCAGCCCCGACCTGACGCGCCAGACCGATCGCAACCTGCTGCCGGTGATGGGCCGGGTGTGGCCGCCCGAAGCGATTGCCCAGCACCAGTCGACCGCGACCTGGGGCAACATCTCGGCGCTCAGTGAATCACGCAAGCGCGAAGGCCTGCTCTACGTGGGCACGGACGATGGGCTGATTCAGTTCAGTTACGACGGCGGCGCGACGTGGCGCCGCAGCGAGAACCCGCCGGGGTTGCCCGACTACAAGACCCACGGCGTCTACGTGAACCGCGTGTTTGCCTCGAAGATCGACGAGAACGTCGTCTATGCGATCTACGAGAACACCAAGAACGGCGATTTCAAGCCGTACGTCTACAAGAGCTCGAATCGGGGCGCGACCTGGACCAACATTTCCGGCGACCTGCCGGCCAACGGCCCGTCGTTGTCGTTTGCCGAGGATCACATCAACCCGAACCTGTTGTTCGTCGGCACCGAGTTCGGCCTGTTCTTCACGGTGGACGGCGGCCAGAAGTGGATTCGCCTGCGCAACAACCTGCCGACCATTGCCGTGCGCGACCTGGCGATCCAGGAGCGCGAGAACGACCTGGTGCTGGGCACCTTTGGCCGTGGCTTCTACGTGCTGGACGACTACTCGCCGCTGCGGCAGGTCAATACGGCCTTGTTCCAGCGCGACGCCCAGATCTTCACCACCAAGACCGCGATGCTGGCGGTGCCCGAGACCGGCCGCGCGCGCGGCACCCAGGGCGAGCAGCACTGGATGGGGGAAAACCTGCCACAGGGCGCGGTGCTGACCTACTGGATCAGAGAGGCGCCGCGCACGCAGCGGCAGCGCCGCCAGGATGCGGCCAGGGCCGCCGAGCAGAAGAAGGAAACGCCGGCCTATCCGTCCCAGGCCGACCTCACGGCCGAAGTGGACGAGGAGGCGCCGCAGACCTTCCTCACCGTGACCGATGCAGCGGGCAAGGTGGTTCGCCGGCTGACCGTGCCGGGTTCGCGCGGCATTCACCGCTACGTCTGGAACCTGCGGGGTGTGCCGACGACCACGGGTGGCGGATTCGGCGGCGGCGGTGGCGGTGGTGACGACGACACCGACCCGCCGGTGTTTCCGGGCGATACCGGTGGTGGCGCGTTCGTGCCGCCGGGCACCTACAAGCTGGCCCTGTCGCGCCGCGTCGGTGGCGCGCTGACCACCTTGGGGTCGGAGCAGACCCTGACGGTCGTGGCCGACCCGGGCGTCGTGATGTCGCCGGCTGAGCGCACCGCCGCGACCGACTACCAGGACAAGGTCGCGAAGCTGCAGCGCGCGTTCACCGGCGCGCTCGAGCAAGCCAACAACATGCGCACGCGCACCACCGCCATTCGCCGCGCGCTCGTCGACTCGCCGGCCGACCCGAAGATGATGGACGAGGCGGCGCGCTACGATGCGCGCGTGCTGGCGGTCTTGCGCAAGCTGCGCGGCGACGAAACGCTTCGTGGCCTCGAGTCGGGGTCGCCCTCGTCGGTGCAACAGCGCGTGAACTCCGCCGTCCAGGGCGCGCGCGGCTTGAGCGGTGCGCCGACCGGCACCCAGCAGTTGAATTACGGGATTGCGTTCGACGAACTGGCGGCGGAAATCACCAGGCTCCGGGCGCTCGAGAGCGAGATCCGGAAATTCGAGCAACAGATGGAAGCGGCCGGCGTGGCCTATACGCCCGGCCGCTGGCCGCAATAATAGGGTGCCTGGAGTGCCGATCGTGCCTGAGGTGCCTGCCGTGCACCTTAGGCACCCTAGGCACCTTAGGCCCCCTATCTCTTACCTGAACTGAACGCTGATCGTCGGGCCGTCGACCTTGATGCCCTTGATGTCCTTCAGGTAGGGCTTGACCGCCGAGAACGACGGCTCGGCGCCAATCTGGCCCTGCAGGGCCTTGAGCTTGGCCTCGTCGGCCAGCAGCGAGTCCATGTCCAGTTCGATCAGTGTCAGGCGTGAGCCGGTGACGTACTCGGCGTTGGTCTTGACGATCGAGCCTGCGACTTCGAGGTCGATGTTGAGCTTGAAGCCGCCGAACAGGCTCTTGAGCATGCCCATCATCATCGGGTTCGTGAGATCCATGTCGCCCATGGGGTTGTCGCCGGCGGCGGGTTTATCCCCGGCCGGCTTGTCCACGAACGCGATCGTCAGGGTCGACGAGCCGCCCGCGCGGGTGAGCGTGAACCGGACGGGATCCTGGCTGGTTGGTTCCGCGCCCACGCGGCCGTCGCTGCCGCCGCTCATGCTCGGGCCCTGGTTGACCTGGACCTGGTTGATGTCGTCGAACGCGAAGATCGCCTTCGAGCCCTCCCAGCCATTGGCGCCCTTGGCCGGGTCGGCCGACACCAGCCGCACGCCCTTGCCCATGCGCGCCGCCGTGCGCTCGAGATCGGCCTTGTTGACCACGGCGCCGCCCATCTGCTTTTCGGCGCCGGGCATCATGCTCTTGATCGCCGCCATGTTCATCAGCGTGGTTTGCTCCACGGTTCCACTACCGTCGGCATTGACCTTGATCAGCGTCGTGCTGTTGATGCAGCCAGCAAGGGCGACGGCGGCGACGATCGCGAGCAGGACACGTAGTGAACGCATAAGGATTCCTCCGGCAGGGACGCCCCATCATACCTATACTGGCGTATGGCACGAGAAGGAGAGGACAAAACCGCGCTGGTGACGGGCGCCTCGTCGGGCATCGGCAAGGCGTTCGCCGAATTGCTGGCGGCGAAAGGCTACGGCCTGGTCCTGACGGCCCGCCGGCAGGATCGACTGGATGAACTGGCCGGGCAACTCCATGCCGCTCACGGCATTCCCACCCACGTCATCGTCGACGACCTGGCCGATCCCGAGGCGCCGGCCCGCATTGCCGCGGCCGTTCGCGCACAGGGCCTGCGCATCGATGTGCTCGTCAACAACGCCGGCTACGGCGTGCCCGGCAGTTACGTCCACGTGTCGTGGTCCGACCATCAGCGGTTCATCCAGATCATGATGACGGCGGTGTGCGACCTGACGTACCAGTTGCTGCCCGGCATGCTGGAACGGGGCTGGGGCCGCGTCATCAACATCGCGTCGGTCGCCGGCATGGTGCCCGCGCCGGCCGGCCACACGCTGTACGGCGCCTCGAAGGCGTTCGTGATCCGGTTCTCCGAGGCGCTCGCCGCCGAGAACGCCCACCAGGGCGTGCACGTCACCGCGGTCTGTCCGGGCTTCACCTATAGCGAGTTTCACGACGTCACCGGCACGCGGGCACAGATGACGAGCGTGCCGGCCCTGCTGTGGTTGAACGCCGCCGACGTGGCCCGTGAAGGCTACGAGGCCGTCATGAGCGGCGAGGCCGTGGTCGTCAACGGGAGGCCTTACCGGATCCTGTTGTGGCTCATGGGCGTCGCCCCCAGGGCCATCGTCAAGGCGGTCTCACGGGCTGCCGGCCGCCGGTATCGCAAGACCTGAACGGCGGGCCCGGAGTCCTCGTCTAAAGGGACGTGGACACCCTGCTCAAAGACATTCGCTACGCCCTGCGGTGGATGGCCCGGAGTCCCGGGTTTTCGGCCGTCGCCATCCTGTCGCTCGGCCTGGGCGTTGGCGTGAATACGGCGATGTTTTCGCTGGTGGACTCCCTGTTGTTTCGCCCGCTGCCGGTCACCGAACCCAGCACGCTCGTGGACGTGTTTACGACCGGCGGCGACGGTGATGAGTACGCGACCTCGTCTTATGCCGACTTTCAGGACCTGAAGGCCCGGAACACGGTCTTCAGCGACGTCCTGGGCTACAGCCCGATGATGGCGCCGCTCAGCCTCGGTGACCGGTCGCGGATCGCGCTGGGGCAACTGGTCACTTCGAACCACTTCGCGATGCTGGGGGTACAGCCGTTCCTCGGACGAATGCTGGTGCCGGCGGATGACGAACCGTCGGCCGCCAGGGTCGTCGTGATCTCGCATCGCATGTGGCAGCGCGAGTTTGGCTCGGACCCGGCAATCGCCGGCAAGTCGCTGACGCTGCGCGGGCAGCCGTACACGATTGCCGGCGTCGCGCCGGCCTCGTTCACCGGCGTCGTGCCGTTGCTGACCCCCGAACTGTGGCTGCCGATCACCCAGGTCGAAGAAGTCGAGCCGGCCGGCATTACCGACACGGTGCCCTCACCCGTGGGAAGGACCACCCTCGAGCGCCGCGGCATGCGGTGGATGTTCATCAAGGGCCGTCTCAAGCCCGGTACCTCGGCGGCCCAGGCGCACGCCAACGTCGCGTTGATCGGCACGCAGCTCGAAGCTGCTAACCCGGTGACCAACAAGGACCGCAAGATGGCGGCGGTGCCGACCGAGGAGGTCCGCTTGCTGGTGCCGCAGGCCGGTGGCGTGCTCTCACTCGGCGCCGCCGGGCTGATGGGCATTGTCGGCCTCGTGTTGCTGATCGCGTGCGCCAACGTCGCCGGCATGCTGCTGGCGCGCGCCTCGGCGCGCCGCCGCGAAATCAGCGTCCGGCTGGCGATTGGCGCCAGCCGCGGGCGGTTGATCCAGCAACTGCTGGTGGAAGGTCTCCTGCTCGGCGTGCTTGGCGCCGTCGCCGCGTCGGGGCTGGCGTGGGCGCTCGTGCAGGGCATACAGACCATGCAGCTGCCGCTGCCGGTCGACATTGCCTTCGACCTTCGCATCGATGCGCGTGTGCTCTCGTTCTCGCTGCTGATTGCCATTGGCACCGGGCTGCTCGCCAGCCTGCTGCCGGCGCTCAAGGCTTCGTCGCCCAGCCTGGTCGGCGATCTGCGCGGCGATGCGCCGGCCACGAAGGTGGGCGGCCGCCGCTGGGCGTTGCGCGATGCGCTGGTCGTGTCGCAGGTGGCGCTCACCGCCGTGCTGCTCGTGGTCGCCGGCTTGCTGCTGCGCAGCCTGGGCGCGTCCCAGCGCGCCGATGTCGGCTTCGAGACGCGCGGGCTTGCGGCCATTTCCCTCGACACCGACATGGTGCGCTACGAGCCGGCGCGCGGCCTCGAGTTCTGGCGGCAGGCGCTCGCGCGGGTTCGCGCCATGCCCGGGGTGACCTCGGCCGGCCTGGTGTCGCCGACCCTGCCGTTCACCTTCAACTTCAACCGGCAGGAACTGCGGATCGACAACCGCACCTACAACGAAGGCCAGCGCGGCGAGATCATCGAGAACGTCGCTGTCTCGCCCGGCTACCTATCAACGCTCGGCGTGCCGGTGACCGACGGCCGCGACATCGACGCCACCGACATCGCCGGCGGGCCGGACGTGGCGGTGATTAACGAAACGATGGCACGGCGGTTCTGGCCGAACGAGTCGGCGGTGGGGCACACCTTCCAGAGCCCGGTCAACAAACGGACCTACCGCATCGTCGGCGTCAGCCGCGACCACAAGCGTCACGGCGTGCTCGAGCAGGCGTCGCCGTTTGTCTACTTCGCCGAAGCGCAGCGGGCGAGCCGCTCCAACTTCCTGCTCGCCCGGACCAGCGGCGATGCCACGGCGCTCGTCAACGACATCCGGCGCGAGCTGCTGGCGATGGAGCCGGGCCTGGTGTTCATGTCGGCCAACACCATGGAGCAGAACCTGGGCCTTAGCCTGATGCCGGCACGGGTCGGCGCAATGCTGGCATCGGCGTTCGGCGGGCTGGGCACGCTGCTGGCGGCGATTGGCCTCTACGGCGTCATCGCCTTCTCGGTGGCCCGTCGCACCCGCGAAATCGGCGTCCGCATGGCGCTTGGCGCGCGACCCGAGCGCGTGATGGGCATGATCATGCGCCAGGGCCTTTCGATTGTCGCGATCGGCCTGGTGGTGGGCGGCCTGTTCGCAGCGGTCGTGGCCTTCGCGCTGCGGGGCTTGCTCTACGGTGTGCAGCCTCTGGATCCGGTGGCATGGGCCATGGCGTTCACGGCAATGGTCCTGGCGGCCGGTCTGGCCAACTTCGTCCCGGCGCGCCGCGCTATGCGCATCGACCCGATGACGGCCCTGCGGACGGACTGAATCTCACCAAGCCCCTTCGACACTCCTGATCTTCTGATCTCCTGTTAGAATCTGGACTTTCCAGAGGAGTCCAGAATGTCCCGCACCCTGCGCTCGATTCTTGCTGCCGCGCTCGTCGTCACGGCCGCGGCCACCCTGTCAGCCCAGCAGATGCCTCCGACGCCGCCCCGTGGGGCGGGTGACGGCGAAGGCCCATTCGAGCGCATGGTGATTCGCGGGGTCACGGTGATCGACGGCACCGGGGCGCCGCCGCGCGGGCCGATGGATGTGGTGGTGCAGAACAACCGCATTACCGAGGTCGCCAGCATTGGCTTCCCGGGGGTCGCCATCAACGAGCGCAACCGGCCGGCCAAGGGCACGAAAGAGATCGACGGCACCGGCCTGTACCTGATGCCCGGGTTCGTCGATCCGCACGTGCACTGCGGCGGCGGACAGGCGCGCGATCCCGAGTACGTCTACAAGTCGTGGATGATGCACGGCGTCACCACCGTGCGCGGCGTGCCGTGCGGATCGATGGATTGGGACCTCAACCAGCGCGAGCTGTCGGCCAAGAACCAGATCGTCGCGCCGAGGATCTTCGCCTACCACCGCCCGTTCAGCGGCGAGGGCTGGGATCGCACCCGGCCGCAGACGCCCGACAGCGCGCGCGAGTGGGTGCGCTTCGCCGCCAAGAAGGGCGTCGACGGCATGAAGCTCGGCGCGCACGATCCCGAGATCATGGCCGCCTTGCTGGACGAGGCCAAGAAGTTCAACCTCGGTTCGACGGCCCACCTCGACCAGATGGGCGTCAGCCGCATGAACGCGCGCGATGCCTCGCGCCTCGGCCTGGGGACCCTCACGCACTACTACGGCCTGTTCGAGGCGTTGCTGAAGGACTACTCGGTGCAGCCCTTCCCGCTGAACCAGAACTACAACGACGAACAGCACCGCTTCGGGCAGGTGGCTCGGCTTTACGACAAGATTCACCCGCGGGGCAGCGAGCCCTGGAACGCCCTGATCAAGGAATGGGTCGATGCCGGGTTCACGATCGACCCGACCATGAATATCTACTCGGCGGGCCGCGACGTCATGCGCATGCGCGAAGCCGAATGGCACGACAAGTACACCCTGCCGTCGCTGTGGGACTTCTATCAGCCCAACCGCAACGCGCACGGCGCCTACTGGTTCTACTGGACCACCGAAGACGAGATCCAGTGGAAGCGCTTCTACCAGGTGTGGATGTCGTTCCTGAACGACTTCAAGAACGCCGGCGGCCGCGTGACCACCGGCTCCGACTCCGGGTTCATCTACCAGACCTACGGCTTCGGCTACATCCTCGAACTCGAGATGTTGCAGGAGGCGGGCTTCCACCCACTCGAGGTGATCCGCTCGGCGACCCTCAACGGCGCGGCCACGCTGGCCGAACCGAAGGGCAAGCCGGCCGACTTCGGCATCATTCGCGCCGGCCTGCTGGCCGACATGGTGCTGGTTGACCAGAACCCGCTCGAGAACTTCAAGGTCCTCTATGCCACCGGCGCCGTGAAGCTCAACGACCAGACCGGCCGGGTCGAGCGGGTTGGCGG
>JBEGVQ010000205.1:0-9561 GCA_041178345.1 Acidobacteriota bacterium
AAACCACGCGCACGCCAATCCCGCCCGTCGAGCCGTTGTTAAAGTTGTCGAAACTCACCGCGAGCTTCGTCCCCGTGCCGCTCTGCGAAGAAATGGCCGTGTCCGTGGCGTTCGTATCGTCGGCGAAGCTCCAGCTCACGCCATCCGCGCCCCCCGAGGCCTTGGTGGTGATCAGACTGAAGTTCACCTTCACCACCCCGCCGGCGGTGCCGCTCGCCGGCACCGAGAAACCGCCGAACTTGTTGCCCGCATTGGGCGTGAGCTCCACCGCGTCGCCCCGGCGCGCGGCGTCGTTGTTCACCGTGCCGGTGCCGAGGCCCGTGCTGAAATCATTCGCGAACACGGTCTGCAGCGACGCCTCCGTGGGCGTGCCGCCGATCCGGCCCGTCGCCGGGTCGAACGTCATGCCCGCCGGCAACGGATGGCTCAGCGTGTAGCCCGCCAGCTGCACCCGACGGATGCGGCTCGTGGCGGTGTCGCTCACGTACATCACGCCGGTGGGGTCGACCAGCAGCGACATCGGCCCGCCCACCGAGCTGGCCCGGCCCACGCCGTCGGCCGTGCCTGAATAACTGGTGCCGATCAGCGTCACGACATCCCCCGCCGGAGTGATCCGGCGGATGCGGTTACTGTTGGCTTCCGCGACGTAGAGGTTGCCGGCCCCGTCGAACTGCAGGCCGCAGGGCTGGTTGAAGCTCGCGGCGGTGCCGACCCCGTCGGTCCCACCGATCGAGCCCGTGCCCGCGACCGTCGAGACATCGCCCGCCGCCGTAATCTTCCGAATACGGTGCCCGGAAAACTCCGACACGAAGAGGTTACCCGCCGCATCCACCGCGATGCCGGCTGGCTGATTGAAACGCGCGGTCGTCAGCCCCGCGCCGTCGGCGGAACCCGAGCTGCCCACCGAGCCGGCCACCCGCGCCACCGCATTTGTGGCAAGGGTGATCTTGCGCACGATGTGGCTACCCAACTCCGTGACATACAGGATCGTGCCCGCCGCGTTCAACGTGAGCTCGCAGGGCTTGTTGAGCGTGGCCGCCGTGCCAGTGCCGTCGTTGGCGCCCGCGGTGCCGCTGCCGGCGATCGTCGTGACCGTCACCGGGTTCGCCGCCAGGTTCACCTTGCGGATGCGGTGATTTAAATGGTCTGCCACGTACAGGACATTGTTCGCGCGATCGAGCGCGAGGCCCATGGGCTGGTTGAACTTCACGCTGCCCGTCGTGTCGCTGAAAGCGGCGGTCGAACCCACGACCGTTTCCACGGCGCCGGCCGCCGTGATGCGGCGGATGCGATGATTATTGGTGTCGGCGATGTAGAGATCGCCGTTGGCCGCGAGCGCGAGGCCGCGCGGACCGTTGACCTTGGCCGTGGCCGTGGTCGCGGCGTCCACGAAACCCGAGCCCGCCTGTCCCATGACCGTGGTCACATTTAGATAAACACCCCCCGTGAGAGCGCCGCCGCCTTGGGCGGGGCTGAAAGCCGTGATCGCATCGTTCAGGTTGAACGTGCGGCCGGAGTTGGCGCCGTAGCCGAAAGCGGGAGCCGAGCCGTCACCCAACGTGGTGAACGTGCCCACCGCCGAATACCCCGTGCCCGTGGCGTTGGTCGCGTAGGTGCGGTAGGAATAGGTCGTTTCCTTGGCGAGGCCGGTCAGGGCGACGGAGAGCGCGGCGCCGGTGGACGCTACTTTCGTCACACCCGAGCCGCCGATCTGCGGCGTGGCATTCGAGGACGTCACGGCATAGACGATCCCCTGCTCCGTGATCGTCCCTCCACCGCCATTGGTCGTCACCGTGCCCCCCAGCGTCGCCCAAGTGGTGAAAACGGAGGCGGCCGTGGGCGCCGCTAGCACCGGCACTTCGGCGACGTTAGTCACGGTGATCGCGAGGTCCTGCGTGGCTGACTTCGGCGTGTTGCCGTTGTCGGTCACCTTGACGGTGACGTTGTAAACGTTGTCGCCCCCCGCGTCGGCGGGCGCCTCGAAATCCGGCGCCGTGACAAAAGTGAGCGCACCCGAGGTCGCGTTGATGGAGAACTTCGCCGCGTCCGCCCCGCCATCGATCGCGTACGTCAGCGTCTGCGCCGGCGAATCCGCATCCGTCGCGGTCACCGTCGTGACGGCGGAGACATTTTCATCGACCGAGATCGCCGCCGACGCGCCGCCGCCGTTGCTGGTGATGACCGGCGCCACGTTGGTGGAGAAAGTCAGGACCGAGCTATAGCTGGCCCCGGTAGCGTTGATCGCATAGGACCGTGCCACGTACACGGAGTTCGGCGCCAGCCCGGAGAGGGTGAGGTTGTAGGCGCCGAGGGTGCCGGAGGTGGTCACCGCGGTGACACCGGTATCGCCCTTCTTCGGTTCGGAGGCCGCACTGGCCAAGGCGTAGATGACGCCGCGCTCCGTGATGGCCCCGGCCGCATCACTCGTCACCTCGGCATTGATCACAGCCGACGTGCTGGTGATCGCTCCAATCGACGCCTTGAGCGAACCGACCTCCACCTTGAACGACTTGGTGTCCCTGAAGCCGGCGGGATCGGTCGCGGTGACGGTCACAATCGATGAACCGGTGCTGCCTTGGGTCGGGGTTACCGTCAGGCTGTAGTTGCCGGTCGCGCCGCCAGTCGTGCTCTAAGCGCCGGTGCCCGGGGTCACGGTGATGCCGGACAGGGGCAGCAGGCTGGTGTTGCTGCTGGTAAACACTAACCGGACCTGTGACGGGCTGCTATCGCGATCCACCATAGTGAAAGGGATGGCGGGCACCGCGACGCCTAACGGCACAGCGATGTCGGTGATAGAGCTGACCAACGGAGCCTTCCCGATCTGCAGCGGCACCACCTGCGTGACGACGCTGTTCGAGCCATCCGTCCACCGCGTGGACATCGTCAGCGTGTCGCTTGTGGCGCTGGGGTTGGCCACCTCGTCGAAGTCGTAGACGAGGTCGGTGAGCGCGGCGTTGATGTTGGCGACGGTGCCACTGAAGGTCATCGAGGCGTCGGCGGTACCGTCGCCGGCGGTGAAGCTCAGGCCCGTGATCCCGCTGAGACTGATCGTGCCCTTGGTCACCGTCAGCGTCAGGGAGAGCGGCTCGGTGGCACCGTTGCTCTGAAGGGCAAGCTTTTGATCATTAAGGTTGCTGAAGGTAAGGAGTTGGGTGTCCCCGACAGCCTGACGACCGGGATTATACAGCATCTGGAAGGACGCGGGGGCGGGCAGCACCGTCACCTTAAAGGAGGGGGTGATCTGGTTTACGCCATCACTGATGGTGACGGTGACATTCGCCACGCCTGTGATGTTGGGCTGATGCTTGATTGTTAGGGTGCGAGCCTTGCCGGTGGCGCCGATGGCAGTGGCCATGTCGGCGGGCAGAATCAGGTTCGGGTTGTCGCTGATGGCCGTGATGCGCGCGCCGGTCGTGGCGTTGTTCCAGAACGCGGTGACCGCCGTGTCGGCATCGTCGAAAGTGAAGTTGATGGCTGTCTCGGTAGCTACGCGTTGTTGGGCGTAATAAGTTTGGTCGGCAAACGGAGGCGAGATAGTGGGCGCGGCGCCGGCCGCCCGACCGGAAACCGCTAGCACGAGGGCGGCGAGCAAAGCGATAAAGGCGCCGCCGGTTCGCGTGAACGGCGAAAACACGCGCGACAGGGCAAGACCACTAAGGGAGCAGGATGTCATGACTCGATTTGGGCAGCGGGTTGGTAAAAAGCGCCGGCCACTAAGGCGTTCCGGAAGCGAAGGAGCACCGCTAGTGCCACCAGAGTGGGAACCTAGGTCAAGCCCGCCGACATTACGTTGCGGAAACACCCTAGGACGGACCGGGCGGAAGATACGACTAAGCCGGAGCGATTCAGTTGAAAAGAGGCGCACCGTTTGGCGGGGTTGAGGTGTGAATACTAAAACTCAAGTCCCGCAGCCTCGACCGGAGGCGAACCAAACGGTGTAGTTGGAAATTGGCACGACAGAGGGACCGCAGTCGATGCGGATTTCGTTTACCGACCAGCGGCTGACCGCGCATGGTGGCATGGTGGTGTGGTCGCAGTTTTTGCACCAGAGCGCGTTTCGCACGCAGTTGGCGCAGGTGCTGCCACATGCGCCGAAGAGCAACCATGCCTACGATCCCGCCGATGTGGCGCTGGGCTTCTTGGGTGGCATCCTGAGCGGGGCGGACAAGCTGTCGCGCATCGCCTATCTGCGGCAGGATCCGGCCATCCCGCAGGTGCTCGGCATCGAAGCGGTGCCGAGCCAGTCGACGCTGTCGCGCTTCCTCGCGACGTTTCGCCAAAGCACGAGTGAGGGGCTCACTGCGTTGCACCGCTGGGCCGCGCGACGGTTGCCGAGCGAGCGCGAAGGCTACACCCTCGATCTCGACTCGTCGGCGTTGCAGCACGAGGACGGCCATCAGGAAGGCGTGCGAGTCGGCTATACCAAACAAGGGCTCAAGCCCTGCCATCGGCCGCTGGTCGCGGCGCTGGCCGAGGGCCAGCTCATCGCCAACTTCTGGTTGCGGCGGGGCGACGCGGCCTGCGTGAACCACGCCGCCGGGTTCGTGCGCAGCACGCTGGCCGGGCTGCCGGCGCACATCCGGATCGCGCTGGTGCGGGCTGACGGCGGCTTTTGCAGTCGCGAGTTTCTCGATGCGCTGCGGGAGTTGCGCCAACGCTACATCGTGGCGCAGCCGTTGCGGGCCCAGGTGCAGCGGCTGTGCCGGCACGACGACGCACACTGGCGCGACACGGGAATCGCCGGTGTGCAGGTGCAGGAAGTCGCTGGGTAGCGGCCTGGTGAACGCATCATCGTCATCCGCCAGCGCATCGCCGAACGGGCAGAGGCTGGCGGCAAGAGGCTGTTCGAACTGCCGGCGTATCGCTTCCAGGCGCTGATCACCAATCTGCCGGCCGGCGAGTTTGATGCGTTGGCCGTGTGGCGGCGCTACAACGGCCGGGCCGACATCGAAAACCGCCTCAAGGAACTGGGCCGCCAGTTCGGGATCAAAGGCCTGTGCTGTCAGAAGTTTTGGGCCACGGAGGCGGCGTGCCACCTGGCGATCACCGCTTACAACCTGTGCGTGCTGCTGCAGCGCCGGCTCGGCCAACCCGGCAAGTGCGAGTTGGTGACATTGCGCTGGCGGCTGTTCACCCGCGCGGCGGTCTTCAGCCGCGCCCAAGGCAAGGCAACACTCAAGCTCGCCGTCGAGGGCCGAGCGGCCCGCGACTGGTGGGTCCGGCTCCTCGAAAAACTCACCGCCTTGCCCAACTGCCATGCAATAGAATCGCTCCAAGCCTGAGCCCTCCTTTTCCTCTCAAAGATCAACTCCTATTGAATCGCTCCGGCTAAGGGACCAATGCTCCAAGGGAGCCGGCACCGGCAACCGCATCACGCGCCCGCGTGATCCGCGTCCATCCGTGCGCATCGATGCCTGAAACCACGCGGAGCGATTCAGGGCTCATTTCGACGAGCCGGCTTTGAACAGAAGCCCGGGAAGTTCAGAAAAGGAAACCGCCCCTACCTCATCCGCCAAATCCGCGCCATCCGCGGTTAAAAACTCCGGGGGTGGTGCCGAATACCCTGCGGCGGTACCTTCCTCCGCATGGTCCGCGGCTGCTATGAAGCCGTGTCAGTCAAGCGCAATGGCGTGAGGAGTAGGTTTTGGAAAATGTCTTGGTGGTGGTGAGGATGGGAAGCGCGCACCGCGCGCGGGTTAACGCTCTCCGGTTGGAGTACGGGGGCGGCGGCCCCCGTCGTTCAAGTGCTGGTCGTGGCTTTGGTCAGGGCACGTGGTCCGCCTGTTACACGGGCGACGCCGGCCCGGTACAAACTGCTATCCGGTCCACCCTGGGGTGGAGACAAGATGACAAATCCGCACGAGTGCGGGAAAAAGGAGGCGGGCCCGAGCGGTACCATCTACAAGAGCGGGAGGGTTAGCCCCCAGCCGCGGCTGCGTACACGCGCCGGGACCGCCAAAGTCACGACGAGGAAACTGGCAAAGAGCACTCCGCCGGACGGCGGATCGATCGGGTCACCTCAGCAGAGACAAAGGCGCGGGCGATGCCTTGGCCGACTCCGAGGACAGTGGCGGTTAGCTTGCCGCAGGAGTCGGCCCGGCGTCGGACGGATGGCCCGGCATGGGCTTGGGGCTCGCCCGGCCGGCGTCGTCGGCGAAGCGCAGGCCGAGTTGCTCGGCACTCGCCCGGCCCGTCGCCAGCCGCCACAGGTCGATCGCCAGGCGCCGCGCCACCGCCACCACCGCCTTGCGCCGGGACCGTCCGTCCCGCGCGGCGTGGAGTTTGCGCAGCGGCGGGTACTGGGGCTGGTGACGAAGCAGCCGCCAGGCCGCCTCAACCAGCGTGTGGCGCAGCCGCGGGTTGCCGTGCTTGTCGATGCTGCCCTGCTTGCGGGTCAGGCCCGTGCTGAACTCGCTCGGGCACATCCCCACGAAACTGCCCACCTGCCGGCGGTTGTTGAACCGGTGCCAATCGAGCAGCTCCAGCTGCAGGGTCAGGAACGTCAACCGGCCCACCCCGAACGGCGCCCGCACCTGCAACGCCTCGGCCAGCGCGTCGATCCGCTGCTCGGTCTGCTTGATCTGCTCGTCGCAAGCCTCGGCGAGGTTTTTCCAGCACTCCAGCGCGTTGACCACCCACTTGGGCAGGCTGTCCACCAGCGTCTTCCACACGGGCGCCGTACGCCACTTCGCGTTGAGCCGCACCCCATGCTGCAACAACAGGCTGCAGCCCTGCATCACGCTGCGTTTACGCTGCCGCACCAGCGCCTCGCGCTGGCGCACAAGCGCGCGGTGCTCCTCCTGCTCGGGCGTCGGCACCTTCACCACCGTCAGCGCCTCGCGGTTGCCGCCCACCAGCCGGTCCAGCGCCTCCACCAGCTTGCGCGCGTCCCGCTTGTCCGTCTTGCGCCGCCCGCACAGGTTCGTGGGCGCCACCACCCGGTTCTCCACTCCCATCGCCACCAGATCACGGTGCAACCCGTACCCGCACGGGCCCGCCTCGTAGCAGGAGTGGAACTTCGCCCGGGGATGTTGCGCCTGCAGCGCCTTCACCCAGTCCCGGTACGCGTCGATCGGGATCACTTGCGCCGGCCGCGGCACGCTGCCGTCCAGCTGCACCACCACCGTCACCTGCGTGGCGTGCAGATCCTGGCCAATTTTGACCACTTCGACCTTGGTCGTCGCGGTGTTAGTGGATACTTTTCGTTTGTTGGTAGTAAGCATACAGACGACAGGTTGGCGCCCTTGGCCGGCCTGTCGGCTTCATGTCATCTACAGCGTCGTCTGCGGCAAGCGGCGGCGGCTACCACGCACGGAGCATTCGTGTTCCTTCGTGTGCATTCGTGTTTGCCCCACGCGCACCGCGGGGCGCGGGTGTCGTCGGCCGTCGCCTGACGGGCGAGACCCGCGCTTGCCTTGCCGCGGGCGCGACGCTCGCATCGCGCGCATGTCGGCCGCCAAGCAAACGCCCATGATGCAGCAGTACTTCGAGGTGAAGCGCGGACTGCCGCGCGACACCCTGCTGCTGTTCCGCCTGGGCGATTTCTTCGAGCTGTTCTTCGAGGATGCCGCGACGGCCTCCAAGCTCCTCGGGCTCACGCTCACCCGCCGGATGGACCACCCGATGGCGGGACTACCGGCGCACGCGCTCGACGGCTATGTGGCGAAGCTGCTTGCGGCCGGGAAGAAGGTCGCGATCTGCGACCAGGCCGAGCCGGCGAAGGCGGGCAAACTGGTGCGGCGCCAGCTCACGCGGATCCTTTCTCCGGGCACGACCCTGGCCGCCAACCAGCTCGACGCCGCGCGCAACCACTACCTCGCGGCGCTCGCGCTCGACCGCGCGGGCCTGCACGCGGCCTGGCTCGATCTTTCCACGGGTGAGTTCCGGGTGGCCTCGGACCCGCAGGTCGCGAACCTGCTGCCAGTCCTCACCGCGCTGAATCCCGCGGAGTTGCTGCTGATCGAGGGCGAGCGGGCGCGCTGGGAGGCCGCTCCGCACGAGGAAACAGCGTGGCGCGCCCTGCACGGCTTCGCGTCGGAGCGCCTCGTGTCGGAGCTGCCCGGCTACCATTTCGAGACCGCGGGCGGAGCGCGCACTGTGATGGACGCGATCGGGGTGCTGAACCTGCAGGGTTTCGGGCTGGCACACGACCACCCCGGCCTCGGGCCGGCCGGCGCGCTCGTGCATTACGCGACGGAGAACCTCTGCGCGAAACCCGAGAATCTCCGCGGGCTGCAGGAATACCGGAGCTCGCGCACGCTGCTCCTCGACCCCTCCACGCTGCGCAACCTGGAGATCTTCACGTCGGCCCGCGGCGGCCGCGAGGGCTCCCTGCTGCAGGCGATGAACCGCACGGCCACCTCGGCCGGCGCACGCCAGCTGGAGCGCTGGCTCGCCTCCCCGGCGCTCGAGCTTGCGGAGTTGCAGCGGCGGCAGACGCTCGTCGGGGAGCTCGCCGGGCAGCCGACGCGCCTCGCCGAGCTCCACGAGCTGCTCGGCAACGTGCGCGACATCCCGCGCATCCTCGGCCGCCTGCAGAACCGCCTCCGCAACCCGCGCGAGCTCGGCGGCGTGCGCGACACCCTCGCGCGCATCCCGGCCGTATCCGCGGCGTGCATGGCCGGCGATCCGGCGGGCGGGCTGCCCGCGATCGCCGCGCGGATGCACGAGTTGCCTTCGCTGCGTGACCTGCTGGGACGCGCCCTCCCGGACGAGCTGCCCAATGATCTTGCCGACGGCGGCTACATCCGCGCCGGGCACGACGCCGAGCTGGATCGGCTCCGCGCGCTCACCTCGGGCAACAAGACCTGGCTTTCCGAGCTCGAACGCGCGGAGCAGGAGCGCACCGGCATCCGGAGCCTCAAGGTCCGTTACACGGGAAACTTCGGGTATTACATCGAGGTGACGAAGGCCAATCTGCACCTCGTGCCGGCGGATTACATCCGGCGCCAGACCACGGTGGGAGGTGAACGCTACGTGACCGAGGCCCTGCGCCAGAAGGAGAAGGAGATCTTCCATGCCGAGGAGAACGCGCAGGCGCGGGAGCTGGAGCTGTTCAACACGCTGGTGGCGGCGGTGGTGGCGGAGGCACCGGCGCTCACCGGCACCGCCGAGGCGCTTGCCGAGCTGGACGTCCTGGCGGGCTGGGCGTTGCTCGCGCGCGATTGGGGTTACGTCCGGCCCGAGCTCGACGAAGGCGAGGCGCTGGAGATCACCGAAGGCCGCCATCCGGTGGTTGAGCAGGTGCTGCGTTCGCCCGCCGCCCCGGCGGCGCGCGGCTCGGCGGGAGGTTTCGTACCCAACGACACGGCGCTAGCCTGCGACGAGGCCCAGCTGATGCTGATCACCGGTCCGAACATGGCGGGCAAATCGACCTACATCCGCCAGGTCGCGCTCATCACCCTCATGGCGCAGGTGGGCAGCTGGGTGCCGGCGAAATCCTGCCGCGTGGGGCTGGTCGACCGCATCTTCTCGCGCGTCGGCGCGAGCGACGACCTCGCGCGCGGCACCTCGACCTTCATGGTCGAGATGAACGAGACGGCGCACATCCGGAACAACGCC
>JBEGVQ010000206.1:0-2696 GCA_041178345.1 Acidobacteriota bacterium
TGATTGTCTGCCCCACCGACGTTGACCCAGAGGATCCACGGTCGTACTACTCGGTGTCGTCGCGGCTCGAGCGCGACACCCCCAATTCGTGGAAGGCCAACCAGTACGACAACCCGTCGAACGCGCAGGCGCATTACGAGCAGACCGGACCCGAGATCTGGGAGCAGACCGGCGGAGCGATCGATCACCTCGTGGTCGGCGTCGGCACCGGCGGGACGATCTGCGGCGTCGCGAAATACCTGAAGGAGCGCAAGCCGTCGGTCAAGGCGTGGGGCATCGATACCTACGGGTCGGTGTTCAAGAAGTACAAGGAGACGGGGATCTTCGACAAGAACGAGATCTACCCGTACATCACCGAGGGCATCGGCGAGGACTTTCTGCCGAAGAACGTGGACTTCAGCCTGATCGAACACTTCGAGAAGGTGACCGACCGCGACGCCGCCATCATGACCGGCCGCATTGCGCGCGAGGAAGGCATCTTCGCCGGCAATTCGGCGGGCTCGGCCATGGCCGGGTTGATCCAGCTGGCCGATCGCTTCAAGAAGGGTGAAACGGTGGTGGTGATTTTCCACGACCACGGCACCCGCTATCTCGGGAAGATGTACAACCCCGACTGGATGCGCGAGAAGGGCTTCGTCGATCGCAAGGGCCTAACCGCCCGCGACCTGGTCGCCAACCGCCGGAAGGCGCCGCTCGTGACCATCGACCGCAACGACACCGTGGAGAAGGCCGCGCACATCCTGACCGAGAATGCGTACTCGCAGATCCCGGTGACGGCCGACGGCCGCCTGGTGGGTTCGGTGAACGAGGGCTATCTCTATTCGGAGATCGTCAAGAACCCGGACGTGCTGCACGGGCCGGTTGCCACCATCATGCAGCCGGCCATCCCGTTTGCCGACATCTCCACCAGTGTCGATGCGCTGGCCGCCATGTTGACGCCCGAGAGCCCGGCGGTGCTGGTGCGCGACTTCAAGCTCGACGCGACCTACATCATCACGCGCTGGGACATCATCAAGGCGCTCGCGTAGGTCCGGCCGAAGGCGGACACCACAGCGACGTGGCGTCCGCCTTCAGGCGGACTATTCCAGTTCGCGGCCGCGGGTTTCGGGGCCGAGCCAGAGCAGCGTGATCACGCCGATGCCGCCGCCGATCACGCACCAGAACATCGCGGTCTGCAGCGCCGTGCCGGCGTCGGTCAGGACTCCGATCAGGTACGGCGCGAACGCCCCGAAGCCGACGCCGACGTGGTACGAGAAGCCGGTGCCCACGCCGCGGGCCTCGGTGGGAAACCGCTCCGACAGGTAGCCCGGGACGATGCCCCAGGCGCCCGAGGCGCAGAAGCCGATCAACCATGCCCCCAGCAGCAGTCCGCCGCTCGTCTCTGAAAACAGGTAGACCGGAGCGGACAGCACGCCCGCGACCATGCCCAGCGTCGCCGCGCCGCGCCGCCCGCCCCACTTCTCGGAGAGGGTGCCGAAGGCGATCGAACCGATGACGCCGCCGGCGTTCAACAACAGCAGGAACGCCAGTGGGGCCTGCTGCAGGTTGGCCAGCAGCGTCGGGTACCAGATGGTCGTCGACTGGTACATCCACACGAAGGCCCCCATCAAGAGCGAGGTGTGGAACGTCACCCACCGCAAGTCGGGATCGAACAGGCGCGCAAGCGACAGGCGCTGCGGTTGGCCGGCGCGCAGACGTTGCTGCTCCAGCCACAGCGGGCTTTCGCTGACGCGGGTCATCAGGAAGAAAATGGCGATCGCGGGCAGCACGCCGGCCCACAACATGATGCGCCAGGACCAATCCGGGTGGTCGCTGACCAGCGGATAGCCGAGCTGGTAGACCAGCGACGACAGCAGGAACCCGGCCGAGTAGCCTCCCTGCAGGATGCCGGAGGCAATCCCGCGATGCCTGGCGGGCCATTGCTCGAGCGCGAGGGGCATGCCGGCAGCCCACATGCCGCCCATGCCGATGCCGAACAGTCCCCGGCAGGCGAACAGCATCAGGTAGCTCGTCGACAACCCGCTCAGGAACGCAAAGGCGGTAAACCATGCGATCGAAAACAGGATGGGCCCCTTCCGGCCGTACCGGTCGGCATACATGCCGGCGCCGATCCCTCCGACCATGCGGAACAACAGCGTGACGGTCGCGAGCGCGCCCGCCAGGGCGAGGTTGACCTCGAAGCTGCGCCGGATGTCGGTCAGGACGAAGGTGATGATGGTGAAGTCGAAGGCATCGAGCGTCCACGCGGAAAAGGTGGTGAGAAAGGTCTTCCACTGCTGGCGGGATACGTCCCGGTACCACGGCTGCGACATGCCGAGAATTGTAGTGTCACACGCCGCCCGGGAGCATCTTTAAGTAACGCATCCACGATTGCGCTACAGTGAAGCGCGATGAAATCGCCCATTCTGCCGGTCGTGCTCGCGGCGGTGGCCACCGTGTTGATTGGCGCCGGCGTCGCCATGGAGCCGTATTTCGCCGGCGACGTGGCCGCGGCGCGGGCGGTGCAATCGGCCGCCCCCGATCCCGGCTGGTGGGCCACCCCGGTCAGCCGGCTGGCGCCGGCCCCGGCGAAGTATTACGTCATGGGCCTCACGGCGATCCTGGCGTTTGCGCTCGCCGGGGTTCGCGGCCTGCTGCTCGCGGTGGCCGTCATCGCCCTCGAGCAGTACGGCGCTGAGCACACCAAGGCGTGGTTC
>JBEGVQ010000207.1:0-25341 GCA_041178345.1 Acidobacteriota bacterium
GACGACGTCCTCGAGTCCGCCTTTGGGTTTTGCTTCTGCCGCCATGGAGGTGATTTTACTGCGGCTTGGGGCCTGCCGGCCGCGCCGAAGCCTTCGGCGAAGGTGGGGGGCTTGCAGCATCAGCCGTCACGAACTTCGCCCCAGCGCCCGGCCGTATGCCAGCGTTCGGGGCATGGTCTACGCCTTCGATGCCGCGACCGGCAGACTGCGCTGGGAGCGCGAGGCGCACACGGGCGCGCCGTTTGGCGGCCGCCATCGCAAGAATACCTACGCCTCGGAGACGCCCGCCACCGACGGCGATCGGCGCACCGAGCTGGTCGTGATCGGCAGGCAGCACGCGATTGCGTATGCGCCAGACAGCGGCAAGGAGCTGTGGCGCATGAAGGGGCTGACCGGCCAATCCACGCCCAGTCCCTTCGCCGCCGCTGGCCTGCTGTACCAGGCCACGGGTTCGCAGGGTGAGAACAACCGCCCGGTGTTTGCCGTGAAGCCGGGCGCCAGCGGCGACATCTCGCTGGCCAGAGGTGAGCAAGATAACGCGTTTGTCGCGTGGGTCCACCCGCGCGCCTCGGCCTACACCTCGTCGCCGCTCGTCTACGGCGGGCGGATGTACGTCGTGAACGACAACGGCATCCTCACGGTGTTCGACGCCGCCACCGGCAAGGAAATCTACAAGGCGCGCGCCGGCGGTTCGGGCAACACCTTCTCGGCCTCGCCGTGGGCCTCCGACGGCAAGGTGTACCTGCTGAGTGAGGACGGCCACACGTTCGTGATCGAGGCCGGCGACAACTACGTCGAGCTGGCGACGAACAGCCTCGACGAGATGAGCCTCGCCTCGCCGGCGCTCGCGCCGGGCGCGCTGTTCCTGCGCACGCAAACCAGGCTGTATCGCATCGGCCGCTTGCCCTGAGCGAAGTCGACGGGCGAGCCCGGCCGTTCGGAGTATGCTGAGGCCCCCTGAAGGAGGGCCCGACATGGCCGAGCAAAGCTACCAGAACCACACGCGCTGGCTCCCAGCGTTTCATTTTTTCGCCGTCCCGGTACTCCTCGCCAACACGCTCAACGAAGGACGTCACCTCTTCGCCAACCCGACGCCCGGCACGGCATTCGCGTTCGTCGTGGCGGCGGCGATCCTGACGGTGGCCTTTCTCGCGCGCACGCAGGCCTTGCAGGCGCAGAACCGGCTGATCCGGCTCGAGATGCGCTTGCGGCTGCAACCGCTCTTGCCGGCCGACCTCTATGCCCGTTTCAACGATCTGACCGTGCCCCAACTGGTTGCGCTGCGCTTTGCGAGCGACAGCGAGATGACCGAACTGGTGCGCACGGTGTTGCAGGACGGCACCAAGCAGGCCGAGATCAAGAAGATGATCAAGGACTGGCAGGCCGATTACGTCCGGGTCTGACGCCCGCCACAGGGCGACGGAGTACACTGGGTGCTGTCGCCATGCTCAGCCCGTTCAAGACCCTGTCCACCTCCGACCAGCTCGACCGGGCGCTCGACGAATCGTCGCGGCGCCCGGCCGTGATCTTCAAGCACAGCCCAACCTGCGGCATCAGCGCCCAGGCCTTTGAGTCCATTTCCGAGTGGGTGACGGGCAAGGTCCCGGATGCCGACTTCTATCTCGTGCCGGTGCAGGCCAGCCGCGCGCTGTCGACGCAGCTGGCGCAGCAGTTCGGGATCCGTCACGAATCGCCGCAAGTGATGGTGATCGACCGGGGCGAGGTCGTCTGGCACGGCTCGCACTATCGCGCGGCGGCAACGTCAATTGCCGCCGCGCTCGACAAGCGGGTCGCGGCTACTTCGGCTCGGGAATCGGCTTCCCGCTGAGGTCCACGAAGGTGATGTTGGTGAACGCCGCCAACTGGTCCTTCACCTTCGGGAAGTCGCCCACGATCACCACCACCGAGTTCTCGGATCCCAACAACATCTCGGCGCCGGTCTTGATCGCTTCGGCCGACGGCTGTGAGATCTGCCGCTGGAACGTCTCGGGATAGTCCTTGGGCAGGCCAAAGGTGTTGACGGTGTTGACCGTGCCAGCCAGTCCCGCCTGGGTGGCGTTCTGGATCAGGAACAGGCCGCGTGCATACTGCTTGGCGTCGGCCAGTTCCTCGGCCTCGGGACCGCCGGCGCGCAGCTTGTCGATCTCGGCGTAGATCTCCGTCAGCGTCGCGCCGGTCACGTCGTTGCGGACGTCAGCGGCGGCGCGATAGAACCCGCCGTCGGCCATGGCCTGGAACTGCGACTGCGGCGAATAGGTGTAACCCTTCTCCTCGCGGATGTTGCGCACCAGCCGCGAGTCGAACGCCGCGCCGTAGATCTGGTTGGCCAGCTGCAGGGTGTACCACCGCGCATCGTCGCGGCGGGTCGTGAAGTTGCCGACCGAGATCGACGACTGGACGCTATTGGGCCGCTGGACGAAGACCAGCCGGCGGCCCTTGAGCGTGGGCATGGCGGGCGCTTTCGCCTCGGGCACGGCGGCACGCGCCCAGCTGGCAAACGCCTGCTCGGCGGCGGCGAACACGGCTTCGGGGGCAACGTCACCAACCACGATCAGGACAGCGTTGTTCGGCCGGTAGTAAGCCGAGTGATACGCGGCGATTGCGGCGCGGTCGATCTGCGGCAGGCTTTCCAGTGTTGCTCCGGTGCGCGCGTAGGGGTGATCGCCAAACAGCGACTGGCGAAACACCTTGTTCGACACGAACTGCGGCGAGGCCATCTGTGCCTGGAGTTGCTGCGCGGTGTTGGCCTTGAGCAGGTCCACTTCGGCTTGCGGGAACGCCGGGTTGCGCACCACGTCGGACAGCAGCGCCATCATCCGCGGCATCGACTCCGACAACCCCCGCATCTGGAAGGTCGTCGAATCCTGCCCGGCAACGCCCGACAGCGTCGCGCCCATGGCAAACACTTCGCGCTTGATCTGCTCGCTGGTGCGCGTGGCGGTCCCTTCCTGGGCGGTGTCGGCGACAAACTGCGCGAGTCCGCCCTTGCCCGCCGGATCGAGGGCCAGGCCCGCCTTCACGGTGAGCATCGCCGACATCTTGGGCACGGTGGCGTAGCGGACGGCAATGACCTGCAGGCCGTTGGCCAGCGTGCGCTCGACGCGCGGCGGCGGCGCGAACGGTTTCTCCGGTCCGACGTCGGGCTTGGGCAGCGCCTGCGCCGAGGCCGAGCCGCCGAGCATCGTCGCCGTCGCCACCAGAGCCAGACCGAGCGTGCGGCGAATCATCGGACGCCTCCCTGCGCCGGCGCCGGCTTCGCGGCCGGACGGCTGTCGATCGACGTGCGGTTCGTCGGCACGAGCCACCGGCCCGCGGCCGCCGTGACGTCCTCCACGGTGACCTTCTCGAGTTCGTCGAGGATGGTGTTGATGCGGCCCGGGTCGTCATCGAACAGGGCGAAGGCCGCCATCAGGTTGGCGCGTCCAAATCGCGGCATGCCGCCGCTCTCCAGTTCGTCGAGGAAGCCCGAGCGAATCGTGGTCTTGGCCTGTTCCAGCTCGGCGGGCGTGATGCCCTTGTCGCGCACGTCGGCCAGCACGCTCTCAATGGCGGCCAGCACCTGGTCGGCGGTCTTGTCGTTCAGGTAGTCGACCCGCATCGTGTAGAGCATGGGGCCCTTCATGTCGAAGTTGCTGCCCAGGAAGTTGAAGCCTCCCTGCGACGACATGGCCAGGCGCTCGTCGCGGACCAGCTTGCGATACATCCGCGCGCTGTCGTCGCTGTTCAGCAGCGGATCGAGCACGCTCAGCGCAAAGAAGTCCTTGGTGAACCGCGCTGGCAGGTGCCACGCGGCGGCCAGGGCCGGGGTGCGCGCCAGCTTGTCCTCGCGGGTGAACTGTTTCGTCGCGGTCTGGGGCGGTTCGGAGATATCCGCTGGAGGCGGCAGGGGCTGGCGGGGAATCGACCCAAAGTGCTTCTCGGCGAGGCGCCGCACTTCAGCCGACGTGGTGTCGCCGACCACGACGAGCACGGCGTTATTGGGCGCGTAGTAGGTCTTAAAGAAGGCCCGGACGTCCTCGAGCGTGGCCGCCTCGAGTTCCTTCAGGTCGCCGTAGAAGTTGTGCGCGTTGTGCCAGTTGGTGTTGGCGCGCTCCCAGATGTCGAGCCACTCGAACCCGCCGTGCGGCTGGTTGAGCACGTTCACGCGCACCTCTTCGCTGACCACGTTCTGCTGGTTCCTGAGGTTCTCGGCGCTGACGTCAAGCGACCGCATGCGGTCGGCCTCCAGCCACAGGGCGCGCTCGAGCCCGTTCGACGGCAACGCCTGGAAGTAATTGGTGTAGTCGAACCGCGTGGAGCCGTTGACGACGCCGCCAGCCTCTTGAAGCAGGGAGACGTGCTCCATCTTCTTCACCTGGGCCGAGCCCTGGAACATCATGTGTTCGAAGAGATGCGCAAACCCGGTCCGGCCCTTGGGCTCGACCCGGAAACCGATGTTGTACATCACCTCGACCAGCACCACCGGGGCGGTGCGGTCCTCGCTGACCACGACCTTGAGGCCGTTGGGCAGCGTGAAATAGTCGACGGGAACCTTGAAGCCCTGTGCCGCCGCCGGCATGGCGACGGACACCAGGAGGAATGCGGAGAGCAGCTCGGCCAATCGTTTGGGCATATGGGTCACCTTGGTCACCCAAGGATAGACGACGGCTGGGGCCGAACGGTTGCGTGGTGGCTAGGCTTCCTTGCCCTGGACAACTTCGACGCCAGAGTCACCACCGTACTGTTGCAGCAGCGACAGCATGCCGGTGTAGAGGAAGCCGACCTGGAACAGCATCAGGAACGGCACGGTGCCGTAGATACCATTGGCGAGGGCGTAAAACAGCGTGCCGGTGAAGTAGAGGCCCAGCGCCAGCTCGATCATCGGCTGCACCGCCACCGACTGGCGGTACTTCTTCTGGCTCCACTCGTCGCCGTTGGCTTCGACCGCGTACTTGGGGGTGCGGACGAACTCGCTCGGCTTGTGGAACAGGGCTTCGAACACCGCCTTGGTGTTGTTCACCGCCAGGCCGATGCCGATCGACATCAGGATCGGCAGGTACTTCAGGCGCTCGGTCCAGGTCTGCGGATACAACTCGCGCTGGCAGACCATGTAGAAGTTGGCGACCGACGCGGTCGCCGCGAAGAACAGCGGGATGTCGATCAGCAACATCTCGTACCAGCCCATGTTGTAGCGGATCACCATGGACGGTCCCATCAGCACCGACAGCACCACCATCAACGGGTAGTTGAAGTTGGCCGACAGGTGGAAAAACGCCTCGGCCTTCACCTTGAAAGGCTGATCCGACTGCAGGATGCGCGGCATCAGCTTCAGGAACGTCTGGATCGAGCCCTTGGCCCAGCGATGCTGCTGCGACTTGAACGCGTTCATCTCGACCGGCAGCTCGGCGGGCGCGACGTGATCCTGCACGAACACGAACTGCCAGCCCTTGAGCTGCGTGCGGTAGCTGAGGTCGAGGTCTTCGGTCAGCGTGTCGTGCTGCCAGCCGCCGCCGTCGGCAATCGCGTCCTTGCGCCAGATGCCGGCGGTGCCGTTGAAGTTAAAGAAACACCCGCCGCGGTTGCGGCTGCCGTGTTCCAGCACGAAGTGCGCGTCGAGCAGCACGGCCTGGATCTTCGTCAGCAGCGAATAGTCCTCGTTGATGTGGCCCCAGCGCGCCTGGACGAGCGCGACCTTGGGATCGGTGAAGTAGTGCACCGAGCGCATCAGGAAGTCGGGCTTGGGAATGAAGTCGGCGTCGAAGATCGCGACATACTCGCCGCGGCACACCTGCAGGCCCTTGTCGAGGGCACCCGCCTTGTAGCCGGTGCGATCTTCACGATGCAGATACTTGATGTCGACGCCCTGCAGCGCGTGGCGGCGCACGGCGAGCTGGGTGATCTGCCGGGTCTCGTCGGTCGAGTCGTCCAGGACCTGGATTTCCAGCTTCTCGCGCGGGTAATCAATCTGGCAGACCGCGTCGATCAGGCGGTCGACGACGTACATCTCGTTGTAGAGGGGGAGCTGAATCGTCACGACCGGCAGGTCGGCGAACGTCGCCTTGGGAACCGGCTGTTCGTGCTTGTGCTTCATGAAGAGGTACACCAGGTAATACCGGTGCCACCCGTACACGGCCAGGATCAGCAGGACGAAAAAATATGAAGCGAGTATGAGCGTTTCGGCTGCGGTCATCTATTATGGAGGCTTCTGCCCCGTAATCCAGTCAACCATTATAAGAATCGACTGCCAGTAAAGTCAACGAAACACGGACGATAGCGTCATGACACCGGCTGAACTACGCACCATTCTGGAACAGGTCCGCGAGGGTCGCACCGACACCGCTCAGGCCTACGACCAACTCCTGACCGCGTTTCGCGACCAACCCTTTGAGGACCTTGGGTTTGCAAAGGTCGATCACCACCGGTCGATCCGGCAGGGCTTTGCCGAAGTCATCCTGGGACTAGGCAAGACGCCATCTCAAATCGCGGCAATTGCGGCTGAAATAGTCGGCCGTGGACACCCCCTGCTGGTGACCCGTGCCGACCGGGCGGCCTGGCAGGCGGTTCAGGAGCTTGTGCCCGAGGCGGAGTATCACGAGGTGGCGCAGGCGATCAGCCTGAAGCGCGACGTGCCCCGCGGTGTCGGGACCATCGCCTTGTGTTCGGCCGGCACTTCCGACATCCCGGTCGCGGAAGAGGCCGCGGTGACAGCCGAGCTGATGGGCAACACGGTGGATCGGCTGTACGACGTCGGCATTGCCGGCATCCATCGCATCATGAAGCAACGCGCCCGGCTCGAATCCGCCCGCGTGATCATCGTCGTCGCCGGCATGGAAGGCGCGCTGCCGAGCGTCGTCGCCGGCATGGTCAGCGTGCCGGTGATCGCGGTGCCGACGAGCATTGGCTACGGCGCCAGTTTCGGCGGTGTTGCCGCACTGCTCGGCATGCTCAACTCGTGCGCCAATGGGGTGTCGGTCGTGAACATCGACAACGGCTACGGGGCCGGCTGCATCGCGTCAATGATCAATCACCTGTAAGCCATGCTGGCCCTCCGCACGCTCGAGTTTGATCGCATTGTTGACGCCGTGACGGCGCTCGCCCTGACGCCGCTCGGGACGGCGGCACTCTCGGAGCTGGAACCGTCAATCGACCCCAGGGTCGTGGTGGCGGCGCAGGAGGCAACCAGCGAGACGGTGCGCTTCCTGGAGAGGTATTCGCTGTTCCCGCTGCGTGCCGGCGAGGGCCTGCCCGATGCGTTGGCTTCACTCGGCATTGTCGGCCGACCACTCGAACCGCTGCAGTTGCGAGTGGTCGCCGACTTCGTCGACTCGGTGGACCAGGCCGGCGTCAGCGTGCGGCGCGGCGGCGCCGACTTCCCCATCCTCGGCAGGCTGGTCGCTCCCCTCGCCTCGTTCAAGGACGAGGTCGCGGCGGTGCGTCACGCCATCGACCCCGGCGGCGACGTGCTCGATCACGCCAGCCCCGAGCTGAAGCGCATTCGCAACGAGCTGCGCCAGAAGCGCCAGAAGCTGCGCGGCACGCTGGAACAGTTCACGCGCGGCAGCTCGGCGAAATACCTCCAGGAAGAGATCGTCACCGAGCGCAACGGCCGCTTCGTGCTGATGGTCAAGGCGGAACATCGCGGCAACCTGCCCGGCATCGTCCACGGCAGTTCCACGACCGGCGCCACGCTGTTCATGGAACCGGCCGCCACCGTCGAGATCAACAACGACATCGTCGAGCTCGAGGATCGCGAGCGGGAAGAGATCTTCCGCATCCTGCTGGAGCTGACCGATCGCTTCCGCGCCCGCCCGGCCGACCTGGCCGTGATCGAGGACGTGGCGCGCGATCTCGACACGCTGCAGGCCAAGGCGCGCTACAGCTCGAAGGTCAACGGCATCGAGCCGGCATTCACCGCCGACACCAGCCTGGAGCTGAAAGGCGCGCGCCATCCCATGCTCGAGCGCGCCGTGCCGGTGGACGTGCGGCTGGATCCGCCCAACCGCGTGTTGTTGATCACGGGGCCCAATACCGGCGGCAAGACCGTGGCCCTCAAGACCGCCGGCCTGTTTGCGCTGATGGCGCAGGCGGGCCTGCACCTGCCGGCGGCGGTGGCGCGACTGCCGGTGTTCCGGTCGGTGTTTGCCGACATCGGCGACGAACAGTCGATCGAAAACAGCCTGAGCACGTTTTCGTCGCACATCACCAACCTGGTGTCGATGGACCGCGGCCTGCAGTTGCCCGCGCTGGTGTTGCTCGACGAAGTCGGCACCGGCACCGACCCGAACGAAGGCGGCGCGCTCGCCACCGCGATCGTGCAGCACTTCCGCCAGCGCGGCGCGCTGGTCATGGCGACCACGCACTTTGATTCGGTCAAGACCTGGGGGATCGGCACCGCGGGCGTGGCGGTGGCGGCATTTGCGTTCGACCCGCAGAATTTCGCGCCCACCTACCGGCTGATCTACGGGGCGCCGGGACGCAGCCTCGCCATCGAGATGGCGCAGCGCCTCGGCATGCCACCGGCGGTGATTGCCGCGGCGCGCGGCTACCTGAGTGACGACCAGAAGCGGCTGCAGGCGCACCTGTCGCGGCTCGATGCGCAGGCGCGCGCGCTCGAGGCCGACCGCATCAGGCTCGAACGCGAGCGGCGCACCTTCAATGAAACCAACGCCGCCCTGTCGCAACGGGAGAAGTCATTGGCCGAACGCGAGGAGGTGTTCAAGAAGCGCCTCAACGAGCGGCTCGATGAGCGCCTGCGGCAGGCCCGCCGCGATGTCGACGCGGTGATCGATCAGCTCAAGGAGAAGTCGGAGGCGCTGGCGGAGAAGGCGTCGCTGCGGGCGGTGATCAACACCGGCGAGTCGGGAGCCGCGAAGGCCGGGGCCCGCGCCGAGATCGACCGCATTGTCGAGGACCTGCGCCACCCGGCGGCACCGGGCTCTGACCCCGAGCCCAGTGGTCCCGAGGGGTCAGACCCCGTCGTGGGCGCCAGGGTCACGGTAGGCGGACTTGGCCTGGAGGGCACGATTGTGTCCATCGAGGGAAACCGAGTCGAGATTGATGTCCGCGGCAAGCGCATTCAGGCCAAGGTGAAAGAGTTGCGCGTGATCGGAAAAGCCAGCTCCTCTACCGGGCCTGTAAAAGGCAAGGTCCGCGTCAACGTCGATCTGAAGCCGCGCGAAGGCATGCTGAGCGAACTGAAAGTGATCGGCATGACGGTGGACGACGCCATCGACCGCGTGTCGCGCTTCCTCGACGACACGATGGTCACCGACGTGTCGCAAGTGCGGATCGTCCACGGCCATGGCACCGGCGCACTGCGCAAAGGGCTGCAGGCGTTCCTGAAGACCCATCCGCTGGTCGAAAAGCACTACCCCGCCCCGGACCACCAGGGTGGCGGCGGTGCCACGATCGTGGAGCTAAAAGACTAGCACTGCCCCATTGACGGCCGACCGTCCTGGCGGCAGCTCGACTGGCTTTGCCGCGCCCGACTGGCGCCGAACGCGGTAAGCTGGCGGGTGTTAGCCGAAAGCGCACCGTGGCCCTCTTTCCCCAGACGTTCATCGATGAAGTGCGCGCGGCGGCCGACATTGTCGCCGTCATCTCGGACTCCGTCTCGCTGCGCAAGGCCGGCGCCACCTACAAGGGGCTGTGCCCGTTCCACGGCGAGAAGACCCCGTCGTTCACCGTCAATAAGGACAAGGGCTTCTTCCACTGCTTCGGCTGCGGGGTCGGGGGCGACGTCTTCAAGTTCATGGAGCTGCAGGACAAGGTCGGCTTCCAGGAAGCGGTGCGCAGCCTGGCCAGCCGGTTCGGCATCCCGATCCCCGAGCTCGAAGCCAGCGGCGAGCATCGCGAGACAGCCGCCGAGCGTGAGGCGCTCGTCAAGATCCATGAAGTGGCCGTCGCCCACTTTCGCGAACAACTCGACTCGCCCGCCGGCGCGCGCATCCGCGACTACCTGCTGAAAGAGCGCGGCCTCAAGCCCGAGACGATCGAGAAGCTGCAACTCGGTTACGCGCCGCCAGGCCGCGATGCCCTGCGGCAGCGGCTGCTGAAACAGGGCTTCTCGCCGTTGCAGCTGGTGACCAGTGGACTCGTCAGCCGGCGCGACGATGGCACCGCGGTCGACCGATTCCGCAACCGGTTGATGGTGCCCATTGCGCGCGACACCGGCACGGTGATCGCCTTTGGCGGCCGCGCCCTCGAGAAGGACCAGGTCCCGAAATACCTGAACTCGCCCGAAACCCCGATCTACACCAAGAGCCGCACGCTCTACGGCCTCAACCTGACGAAGGGCGATCTGCGCAAGGTGCGCTACGCGATCATTGTCGAGGGTTACTTCGACTTCGCGCAGGTCTACCAGGCGGGAGGTTTCCCCGTGGTGGCGACGTGCGGCACGGCGCTGACGCCGCAGCAGGCGCAGATCCTCCATCGCTTCACGTCGAAGACGGTGCTCTGTTACGACCCCGACAGCGCCGGCCAGACCGCGGCCGAGCGCAGTTCGGAGTTGCTGGTCGCCGAAGGGTTCGTCGTGAACGTGATGACGCTGCCGGGTGGCGGCGATCCTGACACGTTCATCCAGAAGAACGGCGCCGAGGGTTTTCGCGAGCAGCTCAAGCACTCGCGTCCCTATCTGGAGTTCCTGCTCGACCGGGCAGCCGCCGGCATCGACCTGACCCGGGACGACAACCGCCGGGACTTTCTCAAGCGAATGCTCGGGGTGGCCGCCCGCATTCCCGACCCGGCCGTCCGCGACCAGTTTGCCGACCGCCTGGCCCACAAGGCGAGGGTGACGGAAGACGTGGTTCGAGCCGAGATCAGGAAGGCAGCCGCGAATCGCAAAACCGAGCTGCCGGCTGAGCGGGTGCCGAGCCTCCAGGGAAACGTGAGGAAGGCCGAGAAAGGCCTCATCTGGAGCCTGGTCCACGACCCGGCGACCACGCTTCAATGGCTGAACCAGCTCGAACCTGAAGACCTGAAAGGACTTAGCACGGCCCACATCCTGCGGACGGCGCAAGAACTCACGGTCAGGCCCGAGGATGTTCCTGGTGCGCTGATGGAGCGTCTAAATACGCAGGAGGCAGAGTTGCTGGCCTCCGTGGCCGCCGAACCCTCGCCTCCTGCGGTGCTTCCGGATTTGTGCGTCGTGGCCCTGAAGTACGTCCGGCTCGAGCGTGAGCTGGCCGAGGTCCAAAGGGAGCTCAAACGCCTGCAAGATATGGGGGATAGCGGCCCGGCATCCATGGTTCTGCTGGCCAAGAAGTCGCAAATGGTGCGCGCACTGGAAGCGATGAAGCCGCCAAAAGAGCTACAATAGAGGGCTCCGCACTCTTGAGGAAAAACACGAATATGGCCTTGGCGCTCGAAGAGAAATTCGATGAAGTCCGTCAGCTCATTGTCATCGGCAAGGAGAAAGGCTATCTCCTGTACGACGAAGTCAATGACTTGCTGCCGGCGGATCTGACCGCCAACCCCGAAGACCTCGAGGAATTGCTCGCGGTGTTCGCGAGCGCGGGCATCGAGCTGGTCGATTCGGAAAAGGGTTACAAGCTCGAACGCGAGGGCATCGAGCGGCAGGAGGGTCCGGAAGGCGAAGGGCCCGAGCTGGACCTCACCCCTGGTTCGCTCGACAAGACCAACGACCCCGTCCGCATGTACCTGCGCGAGATGGGCACCGTGCCGCTGCTGACGCGCGAAGGCGAAGTGGAAATCGCCCGCCGCATCGAGCGCGGCAAGCTCTCGGTGATCAAGTCGATCTCGCGCATGCCGGCGATCACCAAGGCGGTGATTCGCATGGGCGACGCGCTGAAGGCCGGCGAGCGCACCATTCGCGAGCTGGTGATCTTCAACGACGAAGAGATCACCGACGACCGCATCGAGGAGCGCGCGCAGCAGTTCCTGAAGCAGGTCGAGGCGGTGCGCAAGGCGCGCCTCGGCGTCGAGAAGCACGACGAGAAGCTCGAGGGCATTCCCAAGGCCGACAAGAAGAAGTACCGCCGCCAGCGCTGGAAGCTGATGCGCGGCCAGGTCGAGACCTCGCGCTACATCCGCAAGATTGAGTTCACCGAACCGGTGAAGCGCCGCCTCGTCGAGGAGGTCAAGGACATCGTCGAGCGCGTCTCGAAGCAGCAGCGCGAGCACGACAAGCTGAAGAAGGAACTGCTGCTCAAGGTCCGCAAGCCGAAGCTCAAGGAAGACGAGCGCAAGGCGATGACCAAGCGGATGAACGATCTCAAGGCCGAGATCAAGACCCGCACGGAAGATCTCGAGGAGAGCGTCGACCACCTCCGCCACACGCTCGAAGTGATCATGCGCGGTGAAGCGCAGGCCGAGCAGGCGAAAAAGGAACTGGTCGAAGCCAACCTCCGCCTGGTGGTCTCGATCGCGAAGAAATACACCAACCGCGGCCTGCAGTTCCTCGACCTGATCCAGGAGGGCAACATTGGCCTGATGAAAGCGGTCGACAAGTTCGAGTACCGCCGCGGCTACAAGTTCTCGACCTACGCGACCTGGTGGATCCGCCAGGCGATCACCCGCGCGATTGCCGACCAGGCGCGGACCATCCGCATCCCGGTCCACATGATCGAGACCATCAACAAGCTGATTCGCACCTCGCGGGCGCTGGTGCAGGAACTCGGGCGCGAACCGACCTCCGAGGAGATCGCCCGCCGCATGGACATCCCGGTCTCGAAGGTCCGCAAGGTCCTCAAGATCGCGCAGGAGCCGATTTCGCTCGAGACCCCGATCGGCGAGGAGGAAGATTCACACCTCGGCGACTTCATCGAGGACCGGTCGGCGGTGTCGCCGTCGGAAGCGGTGATCAACCTCGACTTGAAGGAACAGACCGAATCGGTGCTGAAGACCCTGACCCCGCGCGAAGAGAAGGTCATCAAGATGCGCTTCGGCGTGGGCGACGGCAGCGAGCATACGCTCGAAGAGGTCGGCCAGAACTTCGCGGTGACCCGCGAGCGCATTCGCCAGATCGAGGCCAAGGCGCTGCGGAAGCTGCGCCATCCGTCGCGATCGCGTAAACTGCGGGCGTTCCTCGAAGGTCGTTCGTAACCGAGGGCCCATAGCTCAGTTGGTTAGAGCGGCCGGCTCATAACTGGTTGGTCCCTGGTTCGAGTCCAGGTGGGCCCACTCTTAAAGTGAGAAGCAGGAAGTGAACAGTGAGAAGTAACGACAACCATCGGGCCCTTCTCACCTCTCACTTCGTCCTTCTAACTTCCTGCTAATGCTCCCAGACCTCGAACGGCTGATTCAACTGCAAGAGATTGAGAGCAAAGCCGCGGTGGCCGCCAAAGCCATCGCGGAGGCCCCGGGCCGCATTGCCTCGCTCGACGCCCTCCTGAAAGCGGCCACCGCCGCGCTCGAATCCGCCAAGCACGCCCTGGCTGAGAACAAGACCCGGCGCGGACTGATCGACAAGGACCTGGCCGCCGCCCAGCAGCGGCAGGACAAGTACAAAGATCAGGTCATGGCGGTGAAGACCAACGAGCAACTGCATGCGATGCAGCATCAGATCAAGGCGGTCGCCGACGAAATCAGCCAGCACGAGGAGAAAGTCCTCGTGAGCATGATGGCGGCCGACGAGATCAACGCCGCCATCAAGGCCGCCGAAGCGGCGCTCAAGGCGGCACAGGCCAAGGTCGGCGCCGAACAGAGCGCCATCGAGGCCGACGTCACGGTCCAGCAAGCCGTCGTCACCGAATGCGCGGCCGCCCGCACCGCCCTCGTTGCCAGCCTCAGCGACCCGGGCCTGGTCGACACCTTCGCCCGCATTGCCAAGGTCCGCGGCACGGCGGTCGCCCGCGCCGAAGGCGAACGCTGCACGGTGTGCCAGGTGCGGCTGCGGCCGGCCGTGTTCGTCAACGTGCTGAAGAACGACCAGATCGTGCAGTGCGACAGCTGCAACCGCATCCTCTACTTCATCGCTCCGAAACCGAGCGATGCTCCGCCGGCACCGGCAGCGTGATTACCGCGTACTTCGACGGTGGTTCGCGGGGCAACCCTGGCCTCGCCGGGTGGGGTGCGTACATCGTGGCCGATGACGGCACCGCGCTGGCGGAATTGAGTGGCGCGCTCGGCGTGGCCACCAACAACGTGGCCGAGTACACCGGCCTGATCGCCGCGTTGCAGTGGGCCGTCGATCACGACCTCACCGCACTGGCGGTGAAGGGCGACTCGCTGCTGATCGTCGAGCAGATGCGCGGCAACTACAAGGTCAAGAACGAAGGCCTGAAGCCCCTGCACATGAAGGCGCGAATGCTCGTGATGCAGATCGGCAACGTCAGCTTCGCGCACGTCCCCCGCGACCAGAACCAGGACGCCGACCGCCTGTCCAACATCGGCATGGACGCTAACGGCGGCTAGGTCGCCGCCGCCAACGTCCGCTACTTGCGCACCACGAACCCTTCCATCGCCAGCAGATCGAGGCCCGTGCCGTAGAACACGCGGATGGCATCCCGTGGCGAGCACACCAGCGGCTCGTGAAAGCCGTTGAACGAGGTGTTCACCAGCGCCGGCGTGCCGGACAACTCGCCCCAGCGCTCCAGCAGCCGCAGGTAGCGCGGCTCATCCTCGCCGACCGAATGCACTCGTACCGTCGACGCTCCGTCCGGCAGCAGCGTGCGGAAACGTTCCGGATCGCGCGGCGTGTACTCGTACTGCATGAACGGAGAAGGTTGCGGGGTCCCGGTGAGACCGGCGGGCACCACGAACAGGTCGCCGAGGCGAGACTGCGGCACGCTGACGCCGTAGGTACGAAACGCGGCTCGCTTCTTGAGATACCCGTTCAAGTTGTCGAGCACGTACGGCGAGAACGGGTCGGCCAGCACGGTCCGGTGCCCGAGCGCACGCGGACCCCATTCGAGCCGCCCCTGAAACCAGCCCACCAGCCGCCCGGCCGCAATGGCCTCCAGCACGGTGTCCACGACCTGCTCGTCGCGCTGCAGGTCGAACGACAGCTTGCAGTTCTCGAGGGTGGCATTGATCTTTGCGGCGTCATATGCCGGCCCCAGATACGCACCTGAGGCGCCTGCCACCGCAGGATCACCTGCCGCAGCGGCGGCCAGCAGGGCCGCGCCCACTGCACTGCCGCTGCGTCCGGGATGCGCCGGCAGGAACGTGCGTTCAAACAGCCCGCAGTGCGCCGCCGTGGTGTTCAGGTCGGTGTTGAAAAACAGGCCACCGCTCAGGCACACGTCCCGTGCTCCCGTCGCCGTGGCCAATCGCCGCAGCAGTTCCACGAGGCATTCGCCGAGCCGGCGTTGCACCGACGCGGCGACGTCGCGCTGGCGCGACGCAGCACCTCGGGCGGTGTCGGCCACGAGTTCGCAAAATCGGGTGGGAACCTGCATGCCCGCGTCGGTGACGGCAATGGTGTCGGCGAGGCCGCGCTCGCGATCCACGCCGGCGCGTGCCATGGCTTCGGTCAGGTGTTCGTCGCGCGCGGGCAGGAGATCCAGGGCTGCCGTGAGCTCGCTGTAAATGCGCGCGATCGGAAAGTTGCCGGCAGCCACGTCGAGCGGCACGGCATCGGAAGCGGCCGTGCCCCGGTAGTGCCACGCGCTCCAGCCCTTTGGAACGCTGGCGTCGCAGATGACGACCAGGGCGGAGTCGAAGCCTGAGGCGCGAAACGCGTATTCCGCATGCGCCTGGTGCGCCGCCACTTCGCGGCGGCCGGCTGCGGCCCACGGCGGGGCGTCCTCGTCCCTGACCACCGCCGCGGCGGTGAGGTCGCTGTCCTGGCGCCCGAGAACAGTGAGCAATTCGGCGATGGCCAGATCCGGCCCGCCCAGGGTGGGTGCCTGCCGCGCCCGCGTCAGGCGATTCTCTTCGCACGCCGCAAGGCCGCGTCCGGTATCGATCAAGGCGGCGGCCGGTCCCAGCCGCGCGCGGGCGATTCCGAGGTAGAGCGCTGCCATGCTGAATGAATGTTAACGCACGGCCCGCGCTCAGTCGTTCAGGAGGGCGGTCAACAAGGTGGTGTTGACCGTGATCGGCTGGCCCGCCAGTCGGTCCCTGCGATCAGCACGACTTGTTCGCAGAGTCGGATAACGCGCCCTGATTCAAGCTGTATACTGACGGCATTCTGGCGGCTACCTCTCAAGTCGACCCCGCGTACGCCGGCGTCAAGGCGGCCGCCTGAAGAAGGCGTTGTTGCCCTGCGGGATTTCCGGCGTCGGCGTGAAATAGGAGGTTGGATTGTTGTTCTTGATGGATTCCCCGGAGGCTTTTGTTATGAAATCACGAATGTGGATAGGGTTGGCCGTGCTGGTGCTCACGGCAACGACGGCAGCGGCCCAGCAAGGCACCTCTGAACTGCGGGGTCGTGTCCTCGATGCGCAAGGCGCGGTACTACCCGGTGTCGCGGTCGTCCTCATCAATCAGGCCAACGGCACCATCCGCGAAACGATATCCGGCACTGACGGTTCCTTCATCGCCAGCAGCCTCGTGCCCGGCACGTATCAGGTGACCGCCGAACTGGCGGGCTTCAAGAAGTTCGAGCGCAAGGAGGTCCGGCTCGAGGTCGGCCGCACCACCAGCTTCGACGTGGCCATGGAAGTCGGCGGCCTGGAAGAGACGGTGCAGGTCACCGCCGAGTCGCCGATTGTCGACCTGACCTCGAAGGAAATTGGCGGCAACATCACCAGCGACACGCTGGTCAAGCTGCCGAGCGTCAACGGCAACTTCATCGGCTTCGTCGGCCTGCTGCCGGGCATCGTGCCGTCGGTCAGCACCGAGTCGTTCGGCAGCGACTCGATTTCGGTCAACGGCCAGGACCCGCGCAACAACAACTACATGCTCGACGGCGGCAACAACAACGACGACGTGATTGGGCAGCGCGCCGGCACGCAGGCGCGGACGCCGATCGAGGCGATCCAGGAGTTCCAGGTGATCACCGGCCAGTACGACGCGCAGTACGGCCGCACCTCGGGCGCGGTGGTGAACGCCGTCACCAAGTCGGGCACCAACCAGTTCCGCGGCGTCGGCTTCGGCTTCTTCCAGAACGCCAGCCTCAGCTCCAACCATTTCTTTGCCAAGCAGCAGGGCACCGCGAAGCCGGACACGCAGTATCAGCGCTGGGGCGGCACGTTCGGCGGCCCGATCGTGCAGAACAAGGTGCACTTCTTCGGCAGCCTCGAGCGATTCGCGATCGATCGCCCCAACGCCATCAACATCCCGTCGCGGCCCGAACTGAACGGCACCGAGCAGACGCGGGACCGGGTCTGGAACACCATCATCCGCGGCGACCACCAGGTCAACAACACCAACACCTACAGTGTCCGCTGGCTGCGCGAGGCCTCGCCGCAGGTCAACCAGATCATCGGCACGGTCACACCGGCGGCGGCGCGCGAGGAGTCGGACGTCGACCAGACGGTGTCGGGCAACTGGAATACGGTGTTCTCCGGCAACAAGGTCAACACCTTCCGGCTGACCTGGACGCGTGAGAATGTCACCTTCGCCAACAACTGTTTCAACACCAGCGGCCGCGACATGACGCAGTGCCGCGAGACGCTCGCCTTCCAGGATTACACCGATCAGCAGGACAACACCGCCCAGGCCCGCATCAACGACGGCATCTCGGTCGAGAACACCCTGGCCTGGTTCATCCCCAACAAGAAGGGCGATCACGACGTCAAGGCTGGCCTGCAGTACTCCTACTCACAGGCGTTCAACACCAACCAGGGCAACCTGAACGGCACCTTCTCGTTCGGCCGCAACAACGCGCTGTTCAACGCGGCGATTCCCTCGACCTATCCCGACCGCCTCACCGTGCGCGTCGGCGGACCGAACGAGTTCTACCAGAAGGCCCACTACGTCTCGTTCTTCGCGCAGGACAAGTGGCGGCTGGGCAACAACGTCACCGTCAACGTCGGCTTCCGCTACGACTACGAGGTGATTCCGCTCAACACCGCCGACGACATGTTCGTGGGTGAGGACCACCCCACCGACGGCAACAACCTCGCTCCGCGGCTCGGCCTGACCTACGACCTCGGCGGCACCAGCGTGATTCGCGCCGCCGTCGGCCGGTTCTACGACAAGACCCACTTCGAGGTGATCGGCGGCCTGTTTACCGGCACGCCCTACACCAGTTCGTTCCTCGTGAACTTCCCGACGGCAGCGGCCGACAACGGTCCGCGCAACGGGCAACTGCCGACCGACCCGTTCCTGGTCAACGGCCCGACGCTGAACCGGGCGCTGCTCAACCAGCTCTATCCCGGCGGCCAGTTGCTGCGCAACACCGGCGCCACCTGGGACAACCCGGATCGCCGCGTGCCGTACACCGACGAGATCTCGCTTGGCTACGAGCGGCAGTTGCGATCGGACATCAGCGTCGCGGTCGACTACGTCAACTCGCGCGGCCGCGACCTGCTGATGCAGTTCAACCACAACCCGCAGGTGCGCTCGAATCCGGTGGTGGCGCAGTCCACCCTGGTGCGGCGGCCCAGCCCCGAACTGATTGCGGCGACGGCGCAGCTGGCGCAGAAGTACGGCACATTCGCGCCGTTCACGACCAACGTCATCTCCTTCGTCAACGAAGGCGAGCTCGACTACAACGCGCTGATGGCGCAGTTGAAGAAGCGGTTCAGCAACAACTGGAGCCTGCAGGTCTCGTATACCTACGCCAAGTCGAACAGCAACACGTCGGGCAACGGCTCGGCGGGCAGCAACTATCAGGTGCTCTACGACCTGAACCTCGATCGGAACGAAGGGCCGACCGACTTCGACAACACCCACAACCTGACCATCAGCGGCACCGCGCTCGTGCCGCGAACCGGCGGGCTCAACGTCAGCTGGGTCGCCCGCGCGCTCAGCGGCCGGCCGTTCACGCTGACCAACGGCAACATCGACCCCGACTTGAACGGCATTGCCGCCGAGCCGCTGCCCGCGGGCAGCTATGCGGGCACGGGGAACAACGCCTTCACGGTGGAGAACTACGAGCCGACGCGCAACGGCGCGCGCGGCCCCGGCTTCTTCGGCCTCGACATGCGGTTCGGCTACAGCTTCCGCGTCGGCGGCCAGCGCAAGCTCGAGCTGTCGGCCGACCTCTTCAACCTGACCAATCGCACGAACTTCGCCAACCCGACCGGCAACCAGGCGTCGGCGCAGTTTCTGCTGCTGACGGCCTACAGCACCAGCTATGCGCCGCGCAAAGCACAGCTCGGCGTGCGCCTGGAGTTCTAGGGCGCACACGGGCCTCTCACGCAGGGCGGGACTTCTATCCGCCCTGCCTTTTTCTGGTGCCAGGACGGCGCCCGTGGCTCTCCGCATCGCCCTGCTCCTCGTCCTGATCGCCGGCGGCAACGCCGCGACCGGCGAGACGCTGGTGGTCGCAGCGGGCCCAGCGTTCAAGTCCGTCGCCACCAACTCGATGGGCGAGATGTTGATGGCGACGCCGGCCCTGCCGGCCGCCGGTGACCGCCGCCGTGCCCGGGCGCGGCGGCTATAATCGAGGGCGATGCGGGACGATGGCCCGAGGGCGCTTGTTTATCGTCCGGGGTCGCTCGGCGACACGCTGGTGGCGATGCCGGCGATCCAGGAGATCCGCCGCCTGTACCCCGCGCACCGGCTGACCTTCCTCACCGAACGCCAGGCTGCCGGTTCTGGGCGGGTGTCGGCGTGGACCATCCTCAAGCAAACCGGGTGGTTCGAAGACGGCTACTGTTACGCCGTCAAGCCTGGCGCCATCGACCAGTGGCAAAACATCGCCCTCGCGTTGCGCTTCCGGGCGCGCGGCTACGACGAAGTCTTTGCGCTGGCACCGCCTCGCACGCGCAAGCAGTTGCAGCACGACGCCTTCATTTTTCAGCGCGTGGTCGGCGCCACGAACTACCACGCCGCCGACCGCGAGTGGACCGGCAGTGGTCGCGACTCGCCCGTTGAACACGAGGGGCTTCGCCTGCTTCGGATTGTCTCGCCGCAAGCCGGCGTGGACACGCTCGACCGCTTTCGGCTGAGCGTGCCGGAGGCCGACCAGGAAGGGGCGATCCTCCTGGCAAACGATCTCGGCCTCCGGCGGGATCAGCTGCTGGTCGGCATCGGGCCGGGCTCAGGCCGGCCGACCACGGCCTGGCCGGCGGAACGCTTCGCCGCCGTGGGCCACGCCCTGCTGGAGCAGTTCCCCAACGCCGTGTTGCTGGCCATTGGCGGTTCGCACGAGCGGGAGCTGTGCGCCGGGCTGTGCGCGGCCTGGGGTCCACGGTCGCACAACCTGGCGGGCCGGCTTGGTGTGTTCGGTTCCGCAGCCATTCTCGAGCGGTGCGCCACATTTATCGGCAACGATTCCGGGCCGATTCACCTGGCGGCGCTCGTGGGCGTGCCGTGTGTCGCCATCTTCAGCGCCAGGAACGCGCTGGGGCATTGGGAACCGCTTGGCCGGGGCCACATCGTGCTCGAGGAGCGGCCGGAATGCGCCGGCTGCATGCTCGACGAGTGCGTCCGCGAGGCCTACAAGTGCCTGACCCGGATCGAGGCCGCGGAAGTGGTGCGCGGGGCAGTGTCGCTGGTCGAAGCACGCAACACCGCGTGCCTCGCGGTGTGAGCCCCGCATGTGGTCCCAGCCTTCACAGGTGAGCGAATCCGCGGCGCCGGCGTGGCTACGCGAGTACGCGGGCAAGACCGTGGTGGTCACCGGGGCACGCGGCTTCCTGGGCGGGCGGCTGGTCGCCCGCCTTGCCGGGACAGCCTGCACCATCGTGCGCGTGTCCCGAACGGCACAGTTGGCCATGCCGGCGAGCGAGGCTACGGTCCGCGATGAAACCGGGGACCTCGGCGATCCCGCTTTCTGGGATTACCTGATCGCGGGCGCCGACCTGATCGTGCACCTGGCTGCCCAAACCAGCGCCACTGCTGCCGAGGCCGATCCCGAGGCGGACGCCGCCGCAAACATCAATCCGATCCGGCACCTGCTCGATTCCTGCCGCCAGCAGCCGCACCGGCCTGCCATCCTGTTGGCCGGCACCGTGACCCAAACCGGCGTGCCAACGAAATGGCCGGTTGACGAAGACGCCCCGGATCATCCGGTCACCGCCTACGACCGGCACAAGCTGATGGCCGAACGCGAACTGACGGAGGCGGTGTCACGCAGGTCGGCACGCGGCGCCACCTTGCGCCTGTCGAACCTCTATGGTCCTGGCTCGCCAGGCTCCGGCCAGGACCGCGACGTGTTGAACCGCATGATCAGGACCGCCCTGCGTGGCGACCCGTTGACCGTGTTTGGCCCCGGCAACTGGCTGCGCGACTACCTGTTCGTGGACGATGCGGCGGATGCGTTCCTGATGGCGGGTGTTCGGGCTGACCACGTCAACGGCCGGCACTACGTCGTCGGCAGCGGCGCCGGCATCAGCATTCGCCACGCGTTCGAACTGGTGGCGGCGCGGGTTGAAGCGGCGACGGGCCGGCGGGTGCCGGTCGTGACCGACGATTCACCCCGGCAGGCCGCGACGATCGAACAACGCCACTTCGTCGCGGATTCAAGCCGGCTGACCGCCGACACCGGCTGGCGTCGACGCTGGACGCTGGCCGATGGCATCGACCACACCATCAAGGCGTACTCGTGCGCGTAGTGGTCACCGGCGCGCTCGGCCACATTGGCTCGCGCCTGATTCGCGAACTCGCCACCGCGTGCCCGGGCGCGACCATCGTGATGATCGACAACCTGGCGACCGAACGCTATGCGTCGCTCTACGACCTGCCGCCGGCTGGTCACTACGAGTTCATCGAGGCCGACATCCTGACGGCCGATCTGCCGGCGCTGTTTGCCGGCGCCGCCGCCGTGATTCACCTCGCGGCCCTCACCAACCCGGCCGCGCGCGACGAGCGGCGGGCACTCATGGAGCACGTGAACGTCGCCGGCACCGCGCTAGTGGCACGAGCGTGCCTGGCGAGCCGCAGCGCGCTGCTGTTTCCCTCGACCACGAGCGTCTACGGCGTGCCTGATGGTGTCGTGGCCGAGGACTGCGCTCCCGCCGGCCTGCGGCCGCAGAGTCCCTATGCGGCATGGAAGCTGCAATCCGAGGAGTTCCTCCGCGAACTGGGGCGGCACGAAGGACTGCGGTTTGTGATCTTCCGGATGGGCACCATCTTCGGGCCCTCGGTAGGCATGCGTTTCCACACGGCCGTCAACCAGTTCTGCTGGCGAGCGGTGGCCCGCCAGCCGCTCGAGGTGTGGCGAACGGCGTCGCACCAGTACCGTCCTTATTTGGATCTGACCGACGCGGTTCACGCCATGCTGTTCGTGCTGCGGCGGCGGCAGTTCGACGGCCGGGTCTACAACGTGTTGACGCTGAATGCGACCGTGCAGCAAGTCGTGGCGACGTTATCCAGCCACGTGCCGGACGTGCGTGTCACCTACGTCGATTCGCCGCTGATGAACCGCTGGTCGTACTACGTGGACAACGGGCGGTTTTGCGAGTTGGGGTTCGAGTTCACCGGCAGCCTCGCCCGCGGCATTGGCGACACGGTCGCGATGTTGACGGCGGCGCAGTCACGCCTTGCCGGTGACTCGGCCGAGCCGACTCGCTAGCTCCAACGAGGTCAATTCGCAGCCGGTATAATGGCGGCGTGCCATGGTGACCGAGTCCCGCGCCGGCTGGCCCGATCGCACCGCCGCGGCACCACCGGTGTGGTTGGATCCAAGCTTCAGCGACTTATTGCACCGGCACCCGGTGCTCGGTGCGATGCGCACCTATCTGCCCCCATCGCCGGCATCGGTGTTCCCGGGCCAGGCCGTCATCGACACCCTGCCTTCGTCCTATGCCGATCGTGGCTATGGCCTGCTGTTCTACGCGCTGGTGCGCGCGCTCCTGCCGAAGTCGTGCGTTGAGATTGGCCTCTTCCGTGGTTACAGCCTGCTGATGGCCGCGGCGGCGCTGCGCGACAACGGCGTTGGTGCGATCGCCGGCTACGACTTGTTCGAGGACTACCCCTACCGGCATGCGCAGCGGGCCCAGGTGGCGCAGCAGATTATCGACTCCGGCCTCGCGGCCTGGGCCACGCTGCGGCAGGCGGACGTGCACGCGGTGCACGAGCACTGGGACGCCGTGGATTACCTGCATGTGGACGTCTCGAACACCGGCGACACCTACCGCGAGGTGTTCGCGCACTGGGCGCCGCGGGTCAGCCAGGTCATCCTGTTGGAAGGCGGTAGTCGCGAGCGCGATAATGTGGATTGGATGCTGCAGTACGGCAAACCTGCCATCGTACCGGCACTGGCTGATCTTCGCCGCGACTATCCCGAGTGGAGCCTCTCGGTTCTCGAGCCGTTTCCGTCGTTGACGGTCGCGCTGAAGACGCCCGCGGCGGCGGGCCGCGCCGCGTCATGAACACATCCGCCCAGCTGACCATCCTGCTCACGCTGAAGGACCGGGTCCCGTTCACGCATCGCTGGCTGGACTATGCGGTCGGCGTCGGCCTGCCGTTCCGCATCCTGATTGCCGACGGCGGCACCGACCCCGGCGTGGCAGAGGCGGTGGCCGCCAGGACAGCCAGGGGGCTGGACGTCGAGTACCTCCGCTATCCCGCTGACGAGACCTACGCGGACTATTACGCCAAGGTCGCCGACGCGTTGTCGAAGGTGACTACGCCGCTGGTGGTCCTGGCCGACAACGATGACCTGTTCATCCGCGACGGCCTCGCCCAGGCCGCGCAGTTCCTCACCGAACATCCGGACTACGTCGCGTGCGGGGGCCAATGCGCGGTGTTCTGGGTGTCGGGTGAGCCGTCCTCCGCTGACGCGGTCGGACTGTACGGCCGGCAGGTGGCGTGGAAGTGCAGCGGTCAGATCTCCACCGACGTGGCCGAGACCGCGCGCCAGCGGCTGCGCGATCGTTGCCTGGGCGCGAACGACGTGTTCTATGCCGTCCATCGCACGGAGTTGTTGCGGGCACACATCGAGGCCATTCGCGACTTCAGTCCTCACGACCTGTTCCTGGTGGAACAGACCGTGATGTTCCTCACGGCCATCGCCGGCAAGACGCGGCAGCTCGAGGTGCTGTACATCGCCCGCCAGCAGGACTCGCCGGACAGCAGTGGCGGCGCGCACCAGGAGCAGTTTGGCGACTGGTACGACCGCATGCTGGCGCCGACCTGGTCCGCGGATTTCACGAGCTTTGTGGACGTGACGGCCACTGCGCTTGCCAGCGCCGATGGCCTGGCCGACGCCGAGGCGCGACGCGCGGTGATCGAGTCGTACAAGGCATCGGTGGCACCGTCGCTGCTGTCAGACTTGATGTCTGAGCCGACGGTCACGTTCTCGATGCCCCTGACCTTGCAGGTCGTGCGCCGGCTCGTGAGCCTGCCGCGCCACAGCCGGCTGCGCCGCGCCGCCCAGGCGCTGTACCGCCATGCGCGCTGGCTGTCGCACGACTTCGTGCACGGCACGGAGTTTCGCACACGGCGGGCGCGCGAGGCCGCCGTTGAGTTCAAGCCAGTCCGCGACTTCCTGACCGGCCCGCCCGATCACCACTCCTGAACCGAAGGCACGTAGCCAAGCCAGCGTCCGCCGGCGGCAGCAAACGCCTGCTCGTTGGCGCGCACTTCGGCGGCGTGATTCCATGAGAACAACAGCGCCCACTCGGGATAGGCCGCGGCGAACTCGGCATGCGGCCGCACGGGAATGTGCGCACCGGGCGTGAAGGTGCCGTGCTTGGCGGGCGTGGTGTCGCTGATGAACTCCACGAGCTCGCTGGTGATGCCGAAGCGGTTGATGACGGTGGTGCTCTTGGAGGTGGCGCCGTAGCCGACGACGCGCTGTCCGCGGCGCTTCAGTTCCTGCAGCCGCGCCACCAGTTGTTCGCCGTGGGCCGTTACGCGATCGCGAAACGCCGCGAAGGTGGCGGGCAGGTGAAGCCCGCTGGCGCGCTCGCGTGCCAGCAGATCGACGACGCGACTGGCCGCCGGCCGCTGCCTGGCCGGCGCGATCAGGTAGCGCAGCGACCCGCCGTGGACCGGTTGTGGCACTACGTCGATGACCTCCAGGTCGTGCTGGGCGAACAAGGCCTGCACCGACGTCAGCGTGAAGTACGACGCGTGCTCGTCGTAGATCTGATCGAAGGCGGTTTGCTCGACGACATCGGCCCAGTACGGGTCTTCAATCACCGCGACCCCGGCCGGCGCCAGCAGGGTCCTGATGCCGGCGACCACCGAGTGCAAGTCGGCGACGTGCGACAGCGCGTTGGCGGCGATCACCGCGTGCGCATGGCCATGCTCGGCCACGACCTGCCGCGCCTGGTCGGCATCAAAGAAGCGGCAGATGGTGTTCACCGACTGCGCCGCCGCCGCGGCGGCCACGCTCGCAGACGGTTCGAAACCAACGTGGCGAATGCCGGCCTCGGCAAAGTGACGCAGCAACGTGCC
>JBEGVQ010000208.1:0-4347 GCA_041178345.1 Acidobacteriota bacterium
CTCGGCACACCACACATTGGCGGCAGCACCGCCGAGGCGCAGCTGGCCATGGGTCGTGCGGCCATCGCGGGACTTGAATCCGCGCAGGAATTGGGACCAAATCATCCGGTCGTCCAGGGACAGGGAGCAGTGCGATGAGTGTGCCGGCAAGCGGTGTGGCGAGGCGAGGCATCATCCTGGCGGGAGGGTCGGGCACGCGGTTGTATCCCGCGACCCGGGCGGTCTCGAAGCAGTTGTTGCCGATCTACGACAAGCCGATGGTCTACTACCCGCTGAGCACGCTGATGCTGGCGGGCGTGCGCGAGATCCTGGTCATCTCCACGCCACGTGACACGCCCACGTTCGAGCAGCTGCTGGGGGACGGCAGTCAATGGGGCCTGCGGCTGCAATACGCGGTGCAGCCCAATCCGGGTGGGTTGGCGCAAGCGCTGATCATCGGCCGCGAGTTTCTCGCCGGCGCGCCCTCGGTGCTGATTCTCGGCGACAACCTGTTTTACGGCCACGATCTCCCCGAGCGCCTGGCCGCCGCCAACCGGCGGGATGGCGCGACCGTGTTTGCCTACCACGTCGGTGATCCCGAGCGGTACGGCGTGGTGGCGTTCGATGCCGAGGGCCGGGCCACCTCGATCGAGGAAAAGCCCGCGCACCCCAAGTCCAACTTCGCGGTGACGGGCCTGTATTTTTATGACGGGCGGGCGCCGGAGTTCGCCGACGGGTTGAAGCCATCGCCGCGCGGCGAATTGGAGATTACCGACCTCAACCGGGTCTACCTGGACCAGGGGACGCTGTCGGTGGAGGTGATGGGACGCGGCTACGCGTGGCTCGATACCGGCACCCACGCCTCGCTGCTCGAGGCCAGCCAGTTCATCGAGACGATCGAGCGCCGGCAGGGCCTGAAGATCGCCTGTCCCGAAGAGATTGCCTATCGCCAGGGGTGGATTGACGCCGCACAGCTGTTGCAACTGGCGGCGGCGTTTGGCAAGGCGAGCGAGTACGGCCGGTACCTGGCGGCGCTGCCCGACGACGCGGGCCGGTAGGCTGGGACCGGACAATGCTTGCGACAAGCCGGCCCAATGCGGATACGATCAAGGCACGGCCGGGCGTCCGGCACCCAGGAAGGATAGTGCGACACACATGCGCGTTTTGATTACCGGTGGTGCGGGCTTCATCGGCTCGCATTTGGCGGAGGCCCTTCTCCAAGGCAACCACGAGGTGTTCGTCCTCGACGACCTGTCCACGGGTTCGATCGACAACATCGCACACCTCAAGGGCCGGCCCGGTTTCCACTACACCATCGACACGGTCTTCAACGACCCGCTGGTGGCCGAAATGGTCGACCGCGCCGACGTCGTGTTCCACCTGGCAGCCGCGGTCGGCGTCAAGCTGATCGTCGAGCGGCCCGTGCATACGATTGAAACCAACGTCCACGGCACCGAGGTGGTCCTCAAGCACGCGGCCAAGAAGAAGAAGCTGGTGTTCATTGCCTCGACCTCCGAGGTCTACGGCAAGAGCGTGCACGTGCCGTTCCGCGAGGACGCGGACCTGGTGATGGGGGCGACGACCAAGCACCGCTGGGCCTACGCCTGCAGCAAGGCGCTTGACGAGTTCCTGGCGCTGGCCTACTGGAAGGAAACCCGGCAGCCGGTGATCGTGATGCGGTTCTTCAACACGGTGGGCCCGCGGCAGACCGGCCAGTACGGGATGGTGGTGCCGACCTTCGTGCGCCAGGCGCTGGCGAACGAGCCGATCACGGTGTTTGGCGATGGCACCCAGCAGCGCAGCTTCACCTACGTCGGTGATGTGGTCGGCGCGCTGCTCAAGCTGATGGTCACGCCGGCGGCGATCGGGCAGGTGTTCAACGTCGGCAACACCGAGGAGATCAGCATTCGCGGGCTGGCCGAGCGGATCAAGGCGGCGACCGGCAGCACGTCCGAGATCGTCACGATTCCCTACGACCAGGCCTACGAAGAAGGGTTCGAGGACATGCCGCGCCGGGTGCCAGACCTGACCAAGATTCACAAGGCGATCGGCTACGAGCCGAAGGTCAAGCTCGACGAGATCATCGAACGGGTCGTCGCCGAGAAGCGCACCTACGCCGGCGCCAACCGGACCATCCGCTAGCCTTCTGTTCATTGTGTGAACACGGCCCGCCGGGGGCCGTGGAGTTCTCGTTCACTTCATGAACGAGATGTGTATAATTAGACGTTCAGTTCATGAACGTGGCGGTCCCGGTCAGGCCATGCCTGTGACTGGGAATGCCAGCGGCCTGTCTGCCAATCGACCGCCGTCCTCCATCAACTCACCATCTAAACCGTTGTCAAATAAAGACATCCAAGCCACATTGCTGACCCGGTTGTTCGGCCTGTCGGGCCAGGTCGCCGTGGTCACCGGCGGGCTGGGCCGCCTCGGTCGCGAGTATGTCCGCACCCTCGCCGCCGCCGGAGCGCGCGTCGCCGCGCTCGACATCGCCGGTTCCGCGGAGATCTTCACCGGCGTGTCAGGGGGCGGCCTGCCGGTCCATACCGAGTTGGTTGACCTCACCCGAAAGGCCGACGTCGGCGCCGCCTTCGCGCGTCTCAGTGCCGCACTTGGCAGCCCCACCATCCTGGTCAACAACGCCGGCATGGGCTCGTCGCCGGCCTCGGCCGGCCTCGAGAACGGCGCCTTCGAGGACTATCCCGAAGAGGCGTGGGACACGATGATCGACTCGCACCTCAAGGGCACGCTGTTCGCGTCGCAGGCCTTCGTCCGGCACTACCGCGCCGCCGGCCACACCGCCGGCAGCATCGTCAACGTGTCGTCGACCTACGGCGTGGTGTCGCCCGAGCAGGCGGTCTACGAGTACAAGCGCACGGGCGGAGCGACTTATTTCAAGCCGGTGGGGTACTCCGTGGCCAAGTCGGGCGTGCTGAACTTCACGCGCTGGCTGGCCGAGTACGGCGCGCCGCTCGGCATTCGCGCCAACACGCTGGTGCCCGGCGGCGTCCGGGAAGCCGGGCACGATCCCGCGTTCGTGCGCGAGTACGAACGCCGCACGCCGCTCGGCCGCATGGCCGCCGAGGGCGACTACAACGGCGCCGTGCTGTTCCTGGCCGCGCCGGCCTCCTCCTACATGACCGGGGCCACCGTCATCGTCGACGGTGGCTGGACCGCTCGCTAAGGTTTGAATCCATGGGTGAGAAAGACTTTTCGGATCGCGCGCTGGTTGGGGACGACTCGCTGTCGTACGTGTCGCGCGAGGTGTTTCGCGCGGTGCGCGAGGGGGTGATGGATCCGATTGTTCGGGCCGGCGTAATCGCCGACCTGTGCCGCATCAACACGCTGTTCATGATCATGCAGGCCGGGTCGGGCCACATCGGCTCGAGCTTCAGCTCCACCGACATCATCACCTGGCTGTGGACCGAGTACCTGCGCGACCCCAACGGCGACAGCGATGACGGCGACATCTATTTCTCGTCGAAGGGGCACGACGCGCCGGCGCTGTACTCGCTGCTGATCGCGATGGAGAAGCTCGGCTTCGACTTGTTGCCGCAGTTGCGCCGCCTTAACGGCCTGCCCGGCCATCCCGATGTGGCGACCCCGTTCATTGCCACCAATACCGGGTCGCTCGGCATGGGCATTGCCAAGGCCTACGGTATGGCCCGCGCCAACCGCTACACCGGCCGCGCCGGCCGGATCGTCGTGATGACCGGCGACGGCGAGCTGCAGGAAGGGCAGATCTGGGAGTCGCTGCAGCCGGTGGCCAACGAGGGCCTGGCCGAGATCACCGTGATCGTCGATCACAACAAGCTGCAGTCGGATTCGGCGGTGGCCGCGGTCAGCGACCTCGGCCCGATCGAAGACAAGTTCCGCGCCTTCGGGTGGGAGGTGCGCCGCGGCGACGGCCACGACTTTGCCGTGCTCCGCGATACGCTCGCGCACTTCGCCACCGTGACCGACAAGCCGAAGGTGTTCATTGCCGACACCATCAAGGGCAAGGGCGTGTCGTTCATGGAAGGCCTGGCCTGCGGTGACCAGACTTACCACTTCCACGCCGGCGCGCCGTCGCTCAAGGACTACGTGGCGGCGACCCGCGAGATGATCGCGCGCGTCAACGGCACGCTCGACGCGCTGGGCCTGCCGCCGGCGGTGCTGACCTCGGCGCCGCTACCGGTGCGGATTTCGCCGTCGCAGCCGGAGAAGATCGTGCTGGCGTACGGCGACGAGCTGCTCGCGATGGCGCGTCACCGTCCCGAGATCGTGGTGATGGACGCCGACCTGTTGTCGGATTGCGGCATCGAGGCGTTCAAGGCGGAACTGCCGGAGCGGTTCATCGAGTGCGGCATTGCCGAAATGCACATGGTGTCG
>JBEGVQ010000209.1:0-6089 GCA_041178345.1 Acidobacteriota bacterium
CACCATCGATTCGATGACGGCACGCGCCGGCTCCGACCAGGAGACCCGCGCCTGGCACACGACCCGCATCCCCAGCGCGAACACGGCGGCGCCGTAGATCCCGTGCGTCAGCACCGCGTCAATGCGATCGGTCAGGCGCCGGCTCGGCGCGGCCCGCTGCACGACGGTTTCGACAATGGCGTCGACCCGCCGGTACGAGGACCCGATGATCTCGAGATCGACATTGCGGCCCGCGGCGGCGGCGCGGCGGCGAATGGCGTGCGTCAGCGCCCGCAGCGGCGCCGGCACACCGGCCAGATCATCGGCGCCTGCGTCATCAAGCGACAACAGCAGCCACCGGGCCCACGCGCGAGCCGCGCCGGGTCGGCCGAGTGCGTGCTCGGCCAGAATGGCGGCTTCCAGCTCCGCGATGTCCACGGACAGGGCGGCCGGCCGCTCGATCGGCGGGGCGTCCGCCGCGGGGCCGGTGGCGGCGCGCGCAATCGCCGCCTTGAGCTCGTCCAGGCCTTTGCCCCTCGTGGCCACCGTCCGGACGACCTCCGCGCCGGTCATCGACGCGAGCCGGGCCTCGTCGATGGTGATGCCGTCGCGAGCCGCTTCGTCCGACATGTTGAGCGCGATCACCACGGGCACGCCGGTGGCAATCACCTCAATCGCGAGGAACAGCGACCGGGCCAGCGTCGCCGCGTCGACGACCACCACCACCGCCCGGGGGGCGGGCAGGCCGTGGCCGATCAGCGCATCGACCGCGATCTGTTCCTCGCGTGAGCGCGCGCTCAGGCCATACGTGCCGGGCAGGTCAACCAGCTCGAACGCGCCCCCGTCGGCGGTGGCGAGGGTCGCCGACACCCGATCGATCGTGACGCCGGGATAGTTGGCGACATGCGCGCGGGCGCCCGTCAGCGCGTTGAACAGCGTGGATTTACCCGAGTTCGGGTTGCCGGCAACCAGGACGATCGGAAGCGGCGTCTCTCGATGCGGCGTCACTCGATCTCGATGCCGAGCGCTTCGGACCGCCGAATCGAGAGTGCGAAGTTGCGCACCTTGAGCTCGATCGGGTCGCCCATGGGCGCAACGCGCCGCATGGTTACCTTCGTGCCCGGCACCAGGCCAATCTCCAGCAGGCGGCGAACCACGGCGCGCTCACCGCGAACGTGGGCGACGGTGGCCGTGCCGCCAACCGGCAGGGCAGCGAGGGAAGCGTATGTTCTGGTCACAAGGGTGGTTGCCTAAAGTTGAGACCCGGTCTCAATTATAAGCCATTGTGCCTCAGCTTGCTCAACAGGGAATTGGGGTCCCCGATGAAAATGGCCTATCCAAGGGGCTTATGGCCGGCGTGGGGGTCGGCCGGCGGCGCCTCGGGGGCGGGTGTGGCGGCCGGGTCGGGGGTTTCGCCGCTCAGGAACCGCTCGATTCGCAGCTCTTCCTCGAAAACGTCGCGCGAGGTGGGGTTGAAGCGCTCCATGATCGCCAGGTCCTCTGGCGTCAGCGCCGACAGGCGGCGGATGAAGTGGACCAGCTCCCAACTGGCTTTCTCGCCCTCGGGGGTGCCCGTGCTCCAGGCGGGCATGCCGGTCAGCCGGATGCCGTTCTCAATGAAGTAGAAGATCTCGCCGTCGCTCAACTCCTGCGTGCGCGGCAGGCGCATGTCGGGCGCCTTCGGGTAGAACGACTGGCCCATCTCGGTATTGCCGCTGCCGTCATTCGCATGGCAGCTGGCGCAGTGATCCGCGAAGTGCTGCCGGGCGGCGGCAAAGTTGTCGGGCGTGGCGGTGACGGGATTGCGGAGGCCCTTGTACATGGGCGGCGTCAGCCACCCGCGCAGGAACAACGCGGCGCGCGTCTCGATCCCTGACGGTTGGGGCCGCGCGCTCACGCCGCGGCCCTGCACCACAAGCATGGCGCCGGTCACCACCAGCGCCAGGAGAAACAACAGCCAGGCGGCGAGTCGTAGCGCGCGCTTCATGGATCGCCTTACTGCGGCAGCACGGCCGTGGCCGTCTTCACCTGCATCGCGCCGCCGGCGCTCGACTCGGTCCACGCGAACACCAGCTCGCGGCCGTTCAGGGCCATGCGCGGGTAGCCACTGGACCGGCCGCCGGCGAGGCCGGCAATGGTCACCGGCGCCGAGCGCGCGCCGGTGCGGTCGATGCGCCGGGCGCGGAATTGCGACCGCTGATCGGCGAACTCAATCCACGTGGCCACCGCGGCGCTGCCGTCCGGCACCACCACCACATCCACTCGCCCCAGCGATCCGCCATCGTCCACACGGATCGGCGCGCCGTAGGTGCGTCCGGCATCACTCGAGAAGGCCAGGTAGGCCTGGCCCTGCTCGCCCTTGACCGTGAACCAAGACGCCGCCACATTGCGCCCGGAGGCGCTCAGCGCGGGACCGTTCACGGGACATGCGGCAATCTTCCAACCGTCGGCATGCACGGCCGCCGGCGCGGACCACTTGCCGTTCACGAGGCGCGACGTGTAGATGTCGCGAATCTCGCCTTCACTGCGATCGCGGAAGGCCGCAATCACGCCCTCGCTGGTCACGGTCGCCGCGGTGGGGCAGCATTCGCAGACGCGCGCGTCGACAACGGATTCCTCGACCTGCTTCCAGTTCTTGTCGAAACGGCCAAAGTGCACGGTCATGACGCCGCCACCGCCGTGGTCGTCGTGACCGCCGGCGGACTTCATGTTGCGGCCGTCGAGCCAGATGGCGCCCAGGCCGTCGCCCAGTGGGAAGAGCGAGGCGAAGCCGTGCTCGGTCTTGGTGCCGTCGTGATGGGGAATGAACGACGGCGACCAGGTCTTGCCGTCGTCCTTCGAGTACGACAGCCGCACGTCGTAGGCATAGGTGTCGGGGCCGCTTTTCTGCAGCCAGTGCCCGACCAGCGTGCCGTTGGGCAGGCGCATGACCGAAGGCACATCGGCCCAGTTGACGAACCAGTCGCGTCCTGATGCCACCGTGCGGGCGTCAGTCCAGCCCGAGCCGGTGCGCTCCGCGAACTTCAGCGTGGCCAGATCGCCGGTGCGCTCGATCCAGCTGAGGAGCACGCCACGCGACGAGACCGTTAACTGCGGTTGCGCTGACGTGCCTGAGGCCGGAGAGGGAATGGCCAGCGGCGTGATGGCCGCGCCCTGGGCCGCGCCGGCCAGGCCCGAGGTGCCCGCTGCGGCCGCGATCACGCCGGCGAGGATGAACAGGATGATTCGGTTCATGGCGTCAGTTCCGGCAACTGCCGGCGCCGCGCGGGTCGCCGCACGCACCGCAGGCCGAGGGCCCGGCGTTCATGGCCATGCCACCACCGGCGCCAGGCGCGCTGACCGCAAACACCGACAGCTGTTTGTCGAGTTCGCGGCCCTGGCACTTCGGGCATTCGTAGCGGGTGGACTCGCGGACCAGCAGCTCGAACTTGTGGTCGCACGACCGGCACCGGTATTCGTACATCGGCATAGAGACATTCTAACGTGCCTAAGGCGCCTCAGGGGCCTAGAGTGCTGCGATGGCCCGTAACCGTTTCTCCAGCAGGGGCCGTCGGGCCTGGCTCGCGCGGTCCTGGGGGAGAAAGCCGGCCAGGCTGTCGAGAAATCGCCGGTCGTCCAGCAGGGCGCCGAACTCCGACGCGATGAAGTCGCAAACCGGCCCGCCGGCCCGCTCGATCTCGGCGAGCAGTTCAGGCCGGCCGTCGACGATCGCGACCACATCTTCCAGGTCACTGCTCGTCACGACGTCGGCGTGGCCGCGGGTGTGAAAGGCTTCGAGCTTGCTCGCGATCAGGTACGGCGGCGTGACCATGCGCACCGGCACGCCGGCGATGATGCTCCGCTGGGCTTCGGCGGCAGCGGGTTCGTACCAGGTATTCGAGAACCCGAGCACGCTGCGGTCGGTGGGTGTGACATCCACCACCGCGTCGCCATGGCGCCAGCGCGCCGCCATGTTCCCCGCGCTCGTGTCTTCTGTCAGTCCGAGGGCGCGCAGCCGGGTCGCGAGGGTGGTGTAGGCCGCGTACGACGTGACCTCCGCGATCGCGTCAAGGGCGTTGGTCGGACGGATGCCGGCGGCGGCCGGGTCGGTGAGCACGAAGCCCGTCGCGCACCCGCCGACGAAGACCAGTGCGTCGAGCACCGGCTCGAGCAGTCGCACGGCGCGTTCGAACTGTTCGCGAGTGGGTTCAGCCATGGAGGAGCCTGCGAAGGCGGGTGGCGAGCTCGCGCTCGGCGAGCTGGCGTTCGCGGGCGCGGCCGTCGCGCAGCGCTTCGATGAGGGCGAGCAGTTCGTAGAGGGCGGGGTCCTTGCGAACGGCCCCGGGCACCATCTTGTGCAGTGGATCGAGAGCGGTGCCACGAACCCCGCCGTCGGGGTCAGGCCAGACCGGTGGCAGGTCGCTGCCCGGCGCAAAGTGGTGGCTGAGTGGCGGCGTGGCGTGGGCGGTCGGAATGCCGCGCGTGATCTCTCCGCGCTGGGCCGGGAACACGTACTTGAGTCCGTAGATCAGGAATTCTTCGACCGCGTGGACGATGGGGCGGCCGCCGTTGGCGGGCGTGGCGACGAGGCGCGATTTCTCGAGGCGCTTCAGGGATCCGTGAACCTGGGAAGAGCTGAGGCCTAAATCAGCAGCCAGCTGGGCCATGGTTCGTCGTTGGCCGTGACCGACGATGAGCTTGGCGAGGACGAGGACGTCCTGGGGTTTGAGCGAGGCCTGCAGCATTCCGTATTCTAGAGTCATGAATATAGAATAGACAGGCTGATATACTCGCAGGATGTCTTCATCTCCGAAATCATTACCAATCGCTAATCCCCTTCGCCGGAACGTCGCCATCATTGCCCACGTCGATCACGGCAAGACCACCCTCGTCGACGCCATGTTCCGCCAGGGCGGCGTCTTCCGCGCCAACGAACGCGTCACTGAACGCGCCATGGACAGCAACGAGCTCGAAAAAGAGCGCGGCATCACCATCCTGGCCAAGAACACCGCCGTCCACTACGGCGAGACCCTGATCAACATCATGGACACGCCCGGCCACGCCGACTTCGGCGGTGAAGTCGAGCGCGTGCTCTCCATGGCCGACGGCGTCGTCCTGCTGGTTGACGCGGCCGAAGGGCCGCTCCCGCAGACCCGCTTCGTGCTGCGCAAGGCGTTCGAGCGCGGCCTGCCGCCGATTGTCGTCATCAACAAGATCGATCGCGCCGACGCGCGCGCGCAGGAAGTGCTGAACGAGGTCTATGACCTGTTCATCGATCTCGACGCCACCGAAGAGCAGATCGAGTTTCCGGTCCTGTTCACCAACGGCCGCGAAGGCACGGCCAGCACCAGCCTCGAAGTGCCGGGTGTCGACCTGCGCCCCCTCTTCGAATCGATCATTGCCAACGTGCCGCCGCCGCGCGGCGACGTCGACGCGCCGCTGCAGATGCTGGTCTCGAACCTGGACTCCAGCGACTACCTGGGGCGCATCGCGATTGGCCGCATCTCCAACGGCCGCGTGAAGCTGAACAACCCCGTGGTGATCTGCAAGCTGGACGGCAAGTACAAGGAGACCAAGGTCACCAAGCTGTTCACCTTCGAGGGGCTGAAGCGCGTCGAGATCGACGAGGCCATGGCCGGTGACATCGTCTGCCTCGCCGGCATCGACGACATCACCATCGGCGAAACGATCGCCGACCCGGTGAACCCCAAGCCCATTCCGCCGGTGGCCGTGGACGAACCGACCGTGTCGATGATCTTCGGCGTCAACACCTCACCCATGGCCGGCCGTGACGGCCAGTACCTGACCTCGCGCCACCTCAAGGAGCGCCTCGAGAAGGAACTGCTCGGCAACGTCTCGATCCGGGTCGAGCCCACCGAGACGCCGGAACAGTTCAAGGTGCTCGGCCGCGGCGAACTGCAGCTGGCGATCCTGATCGAGATGATGCGCCGCGAAGGCTTCGAGATGCAGGTCTCGCGTCCCGAGATCGTCGTCAAGGAGATCGACGGCGTCCGCATGGAGCCGGTCGAGGAGCTGGTCATCGACGTGGCCGAGGAATTCCAGGGCGTGGTGATCGCGATGTGCGGCACCCGCAAGGGCACCATGACCAAGATGGTGAACAACGGCAGCGG
>JBEGVQ010000210.1:0-3279 GCA_041178345.1 Acidobacteriota bacterium
ATGCCGCTGTTGGTGCGCACCGCGCTCGGGCCGCACCACGTGTTGTTGTCCTGCAGGCCGGTGCAGACGTGATACGGCGTCTGCAGGTCGAACTCGACGTGGTACGACTGCGCGCCCAGCAGGTTCGGCATCCAGGCCCAGGTGGCGGAGCGGTCGTACGAGATGCTGACGCCGCCGTCGTTGCCAATCACGATGTGCTTCGGGTTGGCTGGATTGATCCACATAGCGTGATGATCCACGTGGATTCTCTCCGCGCCATCGGCCCGGAACGTCCGGCCGCCATCGTCTGAAACGTGCAGCGACACGCCCAACACGTAGATGCGCGAGTCGGTCTGCGGATCGATGCGGATCTGGCTGAAGTACATCGGCCGCGGATTGGTGTCGCTCAGCTTGCGCCACGACCCCCCGGCATCGTCGGTGCGGTAGACGCCGTTGTGGTCGGGGATCTCGGCGACCGCGTAGAGCACGTTCGGATTAGCGCGGTAAATGGCCAGGCCGATGCGGCCCTTGGGACCGGCCGGCAGGCCGGCTTCGACCCGCGCCCAGGTCAGGCCCGCGTCCGTGGACTTCCAGATGCCGCTGCCGGGACCGCCGCCGTTCATGCCCCACTGCTGGCGCCGGCGCTGGTAGGTGGCGGCGTAGAGCGTCTTGTTGTTCTGGGGATCGATCACCAGGTCGGTGGCGCCGGTGTCATCATCCACGTGCAGCACGCGGGTCCACGTCTGGCCGCCATCGGTGGTCTTGAACACCCCGCGATCGCCGCCGGGCCCCCACAGGTCGCCGGTGGCGGCGACGTAGACGACGTTGAAGTCGATGGGATCGATGATGATGCGCGCCACCTGCTTGCTGGTGGCGAGGCCCATGTTCTTCCAGGTGCGGCCGCCGTCAGTCGTCTTGTAGACGCCGTCGCCCCACGATGAGCTCTGGCGGTTGTTGGCCTCGCCGGTGCCGGCCCACACCAGGTTGGGATCGGTCTGCGAGATGGCGATGGCGCCAATCGAACCGCTGCCGTAGTTGTCGAACACCGGCGTGAACGTGGTACCGGCGTTGGTGGTCTTGTAGATCCCCGACGTCGCCATGGCGACGTAGAACGTCGCCGGATCGCTTTCGAGCACGGCCAGATCGTCGACGCGGCCCGACGGCGTGGCCGGCCCGATCGATCGGAAATACAACCGATCGAGCGGCCCGGTACCGGTCGAGTTGGCGGTCACGATCGGCGTGACCGGCGGCGGCGCTTGCGCGAGCAATCCCGAGGCGGCGGCGAGAATCAAGCCAACGGCGGCAAGGCGCTTCATTTCGCAGTGACCTCGTCGTAGCAGATGCCGAGCACGAACGCGAGGGTCAGGCGCGCGTTGGGCGAGACGTTGTCCTCGAAGCCCTTGAGCGCGGGCAGCTTCTGGACTTCTTCTTTCGACTGGCCCGCCTTGGCACCCGCGCGCGCGTGCTCGAGCACCGCGGTCAGGTAGTTGCGGAAGTGCATCACTTCGGCCTTGGTGTTGCGCACCGCGTTGTCTTTGGCATGACCGGCAATGAAGATGGTGTCGTTCGTGGCGCGGTTGGACACGGCCTCGAGCACCTTGATCCAGTTGGCGACGCTGGCGCCCTGCGGGCGGTCGATGTTCGGGTGGGCGCGGTTGAACAGCAGGTCGCCCATGTGCATCACGTTGGCGCGCTGGAAGTGAAACACCGCGTCGCCGCTGGTGTGGGCGGCGCCGTAGTAACGGCCTTCGATGGTCTCGTCACCGAACCTCTCGGTCCAGGTGTCGGTGAACGTGGCGGTGGCGTAGGCCTGCTGATCGACCGTCCTGGCTTCTTCGGTCACGGCCTTGTGGGACTTCAGGCAATTGGCGTGAGCGACGATCTTGCTGACGCCGTAGGCCTTGTTGCCGCCCGTGTGGTCGCCGTGGTGATGGGTGTTGAGGAGCATGGCAATGCCCTTCGGCGCGCGCTGCTTCAGTCCCGCGGCGCAGATCTCGGCGGTGTTCATGAACTGGCTGTCAACCGCAACGGCGCCGTCAGTGTTGACGAGGTAGCCAATCGTGCCACCGGTGCCGCTGAACATGCCGACGCCCCGCCGCAGTTCCGTGAACGAAGTGACCGGTGGGGCGGCCGCTGCAGGCTGGAAGGCGAACGCCGTGTTGCCGAGGGAGAGACCGGCCACGGCAGCCGAAGTGGTCGAGATGAACGTTCTGCGGTTCATTACTGTCCTCCAAATAAATAGTCGAGCGCGAGGTTGGTCATCACCTTGACGCCCACCGGCAACGCCGACTCGTCGGCGAAAAACAGCGGCGAGTGATTCTGTGCCACTTTGGTGTAGTCCTGGTCACGCGGTGTCACGCCCAGAAACACGAACAGGCCCGGCACCTTCTGCTGGAAGTACGAGAAGTCTTCGGCGGTGCCGGTGAGCGGCCCCAGCCGCACGTTGTCGGCGCCGGCGGCCCGGCGCAGGGTGGGCAGCATGCGCTCGGTCAGCGCCGGATCGTTGATGGTCGACGGATACGCCGTGCCCATGCCAATCTCCACCGTCGCCGTGGCGCCCGCCGCCGCCGCGTAGTTGGTGGCGATGGCGCGAATGCGATCGTGAATGCTCTTGCGGACATCCTCGTTGAAGGTGCGGATGGTGCCTTCGAGCTCGACGAACTCAGGGACGATGTTCGAGCGGTTGCCGCCGGCGAACCGTCCGACGGTCACGACCGCGGGCGCCTCGGTGATGTTCACCGTGCGGCTGACGATGGTCTGCAGGCCCATCACCACCTGCGAGCCGATCACGATCGGGTCGATGCCGCCCCACGGCACCGCGCCGTGGGTCTGGCGGCCCTTGATCCGGATCAGGAACGAGTCGGCGCTCGCCATCAGCGGACCCGAACGATAAACGATCGTGCCGGCGGGAAAAGGAAACACGTGCAGGCCGAAGATGGCGTCCACCTTCGGGTTCTCGAGCACGTTCTCTTTCACCATCTGCTCGGCGCCGCCGGTCTCGCCGGGCGGCGGCCCCTCTTCGGCGGGCTGGAAGATCACCTTGACGGTGCCCGGCAGGCGATCCTTCATCCGCGCCAGGGCGGTGGCCGTGCCCAGGAGAATCGCCATGTGGTTGTCGTGACCACAGGCGTGCATCACGCCAACCTCCTGTCCGTTCCACTGCGTCGTGGCCGTGCTCTTGAACGGCAGCTCGCCCTGCTCGGTCACCGGCAAGCCGTCCATGTCGGCGCGCAGCGCCACCACCGGGCCCGGAAGCCCACCCTTGAGCACACCGACCACGCCCGTCGTGGCGATGCCGGT